>JAGHCS010000123.1 GCA_021160355.1 Candidatus Cloacimonadota bacterium | reverse complement strand
TTGCATTGGATGCACTCACTGCCACGATAAATCTGAATCCGCTTATCACGATAAATGACTCCACTCCGGCTGTGCTGTTTTATCCCACTCATAAAGAAAATATTATTGGTGCAAATGCTCCACCCCAACTTTCCGAACTCGCCTTTAGCTCTGATAATGACTCGGTTACCTTTTTCATTACCTACACAGACCCGGATAACAACCTACCTCTTGTGCATAATCTTATAACAGATCAAAGTTTTGATAATGAATTTGAACTCATTCCACAAAATCATTCTTATGACATGGGCAGTCTTTTTTCTATCTCTATCCCAGCGTCACAGATAAATTCTCATGCTCAGGCAGTTTTCAGCGATGGCGAGTATGAGGTTCAGTCAAATATTGTCTATATCACCGGTGCCAATGAAGAACCTCAACTGCAGATTTCATCCTTGCACATTTCTCCAAACCCCTTTCAAACATCAGTTAATATTTCTTTTCATACAGGAAAATCCGCACAGAAAATCCATTGCATTGTGACAAATATCAAAGGGCAAACAGTTGCAGAGCTTGATTGCGAACAACCTGTGAATGGAACATATACTTTTAAATGGTCAGGTCATGATAGGTCTGGCAATATTTCAGCAAATGGCATATATTTTTGTAATATTGTAAGTGATGATGAATTCATAAATTCCCGAAAAATTCTCCTATTAAAATAAAAGAAGTTTGACCACTAATTAACACAAATTATCTCGAATTATAATAATAAAGAATTAATTCTTCACTATTTTCTGAATCCGTGATGATCACTATATCCTGCGTAAATAGCGTCCTTTTCTTTAATTTTCCATGGTTTTCGTGTCTTTCGCTTGTTACGGCGTAGTCTCGATTAGATATAGATGAAGCCGAGTGGTTATTTTTTTTCTGCGTTCTATCTAAAAAACTGGATTCGTATTTATTGGATTTCCAACTTATAGGGTATCCTCAGCTGCATCGGCTCGCGCTGCACATCCTTTATCAGATCCAGTGTTTTGGTAATATTATCCGTGAGAGGATTACTGTTCATTGCACCATATATTTTGAGGAGCGTTATTGCGGAGAGTGATATCTCACGATTCAGGATAATGTCTATCAGCGTTTTCTTTTTGGGCATTACAAGCACAGAATAATCTTCAATCCCAGCAAGCTCAGCAGCTTTTATGATTGCCTGATCCATTCCACCCAATTCATCAACAAGCCCATTTTCAACCGCTTGCACGCCTGTCCATATCTTGCCTTGTGCAATTTCTTCAACTTCTGTGAGCGGTAAATGCCTTCCGCGCGCAACGAGGTCTTTGAACTCAACATAAATTTCATGCATGTCTTTCTGCAATGCTGAAATGGCTTGTGCCGAGGGTGCGAAGTTCAGTGAAAAGAAGTTTGCATATTTCCCACGTTGTATCTGAAATGTGTTCACTTCCGCCCACTCTCTGAGCTGCTGCCAGTTCGGGATCATGCTGACCACGCCGATGGAACCCGTGATGGTAGTGGGCTGTGCAAAAATATAATCTGCAAGACTGGAAATCCAATATCCCCCTGATGCTGCAACATTTCCCATTGAAACCACGACAGGTATTTTCTTGTTTAATTCCTCCAGTCTATCCAGAATAATGTCCGAAATTATTGAACTACCCCCGCCGCTATCGACTCTGAGTACCAATCCTTTTACGGATTTCATTTTTTCAATCCTGTCGAGCAGGCGTAATGTTTTGTCTTTGGTTATCCTTCTATAGTTACCTTCCAGAAATCCTGCTTCAGTTAATGTGATCCCGCCCTGAGCATAGATCACTGCGATTTTATTATACGTGAATTTTGTCTTATGTGGTTCATAAAGACTGAATTTCAGAACCGGGTCATCCTTCATGACCAGTGCCTTGAACTCTTGTTCATTACCAAGATGATCGACAAGCCCCATTTCTAATGCCTGGTTTCCGGAAAGAAAATATTCGTCCCTTTCATCAAAAATTGCTGTAATGTCTTTATTAGTTAAATTCCTGCTCATTTGCAGGTCAGCAATATACACTTCGTAAAGTCCATCAACTATGTTGGTGAGGTCTTCTTCCAATTCCGGAGACATCGTTTTTCTATCATACATCTCCCCGGTCCCTTTGAATTTTCCTTCATGAAGCACTGTCATTTCTATGCCGATCTTATCCATCAGACCTTCATAATAGTTCAATTCCAGTCCAATCCCACTTAGTACTATACCTCCTGTAGAACTCGGATTGAAATAGATCTTTTCTGCGGTTGAAGCGAGATAATAACCCTTATCATACGTAAAATCGATATAGGCAACAAGTTCTTTCCCTGTTTCTTTGAATTCGAGAAGCTTGTCATGAAGCTCTTTTGTAAGCGCCCAACCACCCATATACAGTTGGGGTTTTAGGATAATGCCTTTTATCCGCGAGTCCTGCATAGCACAATCGATTTTTCGACATATATCCCCTATGGATGACGCTTCCTTTATAAAGAAAATATCTTCGTATTCATTATAATCGTAATGTAATCCACCAAGTGAAAGCTCGAGATAGGTGTTTTGATGGACCTTCACTTTCGGTTTTGACGGAAATGAATTGACAAGTATAATGATCAGTAGTATCATCAACAAACCGATCACCGCAAATATCCAAAGCACGACTTTCCAAAAAGTTTTCATGTTATACTCCTTTTTTCATAGTCTCTATAGTATTGGAGAGCTCAACGAATTCCTGAACTGATAATTCTTCAGGTCTTCGCGTGAGATCTATTGATGATTTTGATAACAATTCATATTCTCTATCTGGCAGAAATGATTTTAATGTCACTCTCAGCATTTTTCTTCTATGATTAAAAACAGCATCGATAAGTGTCCTCAATTGTGAATGATCGATAATTTCAGGAATGTCCTGTCTGGGAATTAGTTGTACCACTGCGGATCGCACTTTTGGTTGAGGACGAAATACGTGCGGTGGGACTATGAATTTCTTTTGTATCCTGAAGTAGAGTTGCAGTTTGACGCTGAGTATGCCGTATTCTTTATTTCCTGGTGACGCACACAAGCGGTCTGCAACCTCGTCCTGTATCATGACTGTAACGCTTGAAAACTTTTCTCTGTTTTCAAGAATTTTAAAAAGTACAGGTGATGTGATCTGGTAGGGCAGATTGGCAACAATCTTTACTTTTTCTCCATGAAAAAACTTCTGAAAATCAACTTCGAGGATATCGGCATTGACAAGTATAATGCCTGTTTTTCCGTATTGTGATTGAAGAAAACCATACCACTCATCATCAATTTCAAATGCATATAATCGCCTGCATTTTTCGATTAGAATTTTAGTAAGTACTCCGCTGCCCGGTCCTATTTCCCATACAGTATCACTTTTCTGTACATCGGCAGTTCGTACAATTTTTTGTGCTATATTTTCATCGGTGAGAAAATGTTGTCCGAGCGATTTCTTTTTTAGTATCACATTAATCTTTTATGACAATATTCACTAATTTCTTAGGAATAATAATTATTTTTATGATTTCTTTTCCCTCAGTATATTTCAGAACCTTCTCGTCTGCACGAGCGATTTTTTCGACTTCTTTCTTAGGCGTATCAAGTCCCACAACGATTTTACTGCGCAGTTTTCCATTGATCTGAATCACATACGTTGTCTGGTCCTTAATAAGATATTTATCATCGTATGTAATCCACGAAGTTTCCAGAATTGAGGTTTGATTTCCCAGCATAGCCCAAATTTCTTCAGAAAGATGAGGGGCAAATGGCTGAAGTAATTTTGGCAGTGCTGCAATCGCTTCATAATAGACTGCTTGGATAATCTTTTCGCTGCTTTCATCACACTGGAATGCAGAAATGTTATTCAGGTGCTCCATGATCGCTGCAATCGCCGTATTGAACTGCATCCTTTCGTGAATATCTTCGGTTACTTTTTTTATGGTGAAGTGAGTGCTATAGCGCAGGTCTTTTGCATAAGAAGGCATCTCTACCTCTTTGGTATAGCTCTTCGGAATGCTTTTCAGGAAAGCTTGCTTTTCTTTGAACAGCATCCATATCCTGTTCAGGAAACGGAATGCGCCTTTTACGCCTTCATCGTTCCACTCAACATCCTTTTCTGGCGGAGATGCAAATAGCATGAAAACACGCAGGGTGTCAGAGCCAAACCTGTCGATATATTCTTGTGGATCGACTGTATTGCCTTTTGACTTTGACATCTTCGCACCGTCTTTTGTGACCATGCCTTGTGTGAGCAGGTTCGAAAATGGCTCATCGGTCACGACCAGTCCGATATCTCTCATAAATTTATGAAAGAACCGCGCATACAGAAGATGCATACAAGCATGCTCAATGCCTCCGATGTATTGGTCGACGGGCAGCCAGTAGTTCGCCTTTGCTTTCTCGAACGGCACATTATTATTGTTCGCATCGCAGAAACGGGCATAATACCAGGACGAATCAAAGAAAGTATCCATTGTGTCTGTTTCCCTTTGAGCCGGACCCCCGCATTTCGGGCAAGTTGTGTTCAGGAACTCGGGTACGGACAGGAGTGGATTTTTACGGGTTTTCCCAACTGCAACATTTTTCGGCAAACGAACCGGAAGATCATCTTCAGGAACTGTAACTGCACCACATTCATCACAATAAACAATCGGTATGGGAGTTCCCCAGTAACGCTGTCTGGAAATTCCCCAATCTCTCAATCGATAAATTACAGTTTTGTATCCGTATCCCTTCTCTTCCATCCATTCTGTGATCTTTTGAATGGCTTTGCGATTATCCATCTCATTGAAGGGACTCGAATTCACAAGAATACCTTCGTCAACATACGCTTCCTTCATCGAGTTCAGTTCGAGGGTCTTGTCCGGATTTTGTATGACGATACGAATCGGGAGTTTATATTTTTGGGCAAATTCAAAATCACGTTGGTCGTGTGCCGGCACACACATTACTGCGCCAGTTCCATAATCCATGACAACATAGTTGCCAATCCAGATTGGAATTTTCTCACAATTCACTGGATTTACCACATATTTACCGGTAAACATACCGATCTTTTCGGTGTCCTCTGCGGTGCGTTCTATTTTATCTTCGTTGATCACCCCGTTGATAAATTTTCTAATCTCATCTTCGCGGGGATTATCTTGTAAGAAGTCCTCTACTAGTGGATGTTCTGCTGCCAGAACCATATATGTACATCCAAATATTGTGTCCGGACGTGTAGTAAATACTGGAATTTCAATATCTTCATCAACCATCTTGAATATTATCTGCGTGCCGTAGCTCTTTCCGATCCAGTTCTTCTGCATAGTAATAACGCGTTGAGGCCAGTTATTCAGCTTCGAGTGGTCGAGAAGCTCTTCCGCATAATCTGTTATTTTTATAAACCATTGCTCTATCTCTTTTTGCTCTACTCTGGAATCACATCGCCAGCAGATGCCGCCTTCTGCCTGCTCATTTGCAAGCACGGTTTGGCAGCTCGGGCACCAGTTTACATATGAGGATTTCTTATACACCAGCCCCATTTCATACATTTTCAGGAAAAACCACTGATTCCACTTATAATAATCAGCATCGCAGGTGATCACTTCTCGATCCCAATCATAACCAAAACCGACCATTTTGAACTGCTTGCGCATTTTATCTATATTCTCATGGGTCGTGATCTCGGGATGAGAATGGTTCTCGATCGCACAGTTTTCTGCGGGCATTCCAAAACTATCATACCCCATCGGCTGGAGCACTTTGTATCCATTCATGATCTTATAACGTGCGATGGCGTCTGCAATTGAGTAATTGGATACATGCCCCATATGAAGCACGCCGGAGGGATATGGAAACATTGATAAGAGATAAAATTTCTCCCTTGGGTCATCCATATCAACATAAAAGGTGCGATTCTTTTCCCAAATCTTCTGCCACTTTGTTTCGATCTTTCTAAATGGATATTCCATAGATGCTCCTAAAAAACAATTTATGTGTATGTTTGTTTGTAGAGTACGGTAATTTTCGTCAATTTTTTCATATTGAAATTATCTTAGATACTTATTAAAAAGTTTGACAGCAAATCGTTACAAATAACAAATGAAAAGTATGAAATGGTTATATGCGGCTCTTATATTTTTCATTGTTGTCATATCATATGCATGCAGTTATGACAAGGCTGAGAATGACGACATCATACCCCCTTCAAAGGTAACAATGACACCCCATAAATGCGATCCCGGTGATCCGGAGTGCGCTTATACGGACAAAAATAATGGTATCGATGCCTATCCCGCAGGTGGTAATCTTACCTATAACTGGATGAAAATCCAGTGGGATGACACTCCCCTGCAAAAGGATGGTGATATTCATCATATTGAGATTTGGCGATTTAATGAATACGGGGACACTGCATTTGTCGAACAAATTCCTTTTATTCCAGACTCTTCAACCTACTATGATAAATTTATAGGATATGAGGAACCGGTCATTCAAAAAACATGGTCATACTTCATTATTCCTTTTGATGAGGCAGGAAACTCCACAAATTCTGATACAGTCTCCTACAGACTTATTGAAGTGCCCGGTTTGCAGGCTCCGATAAATAATGGCACTTTTTCTGTAAATGAATCAATAGATTTTTCATGGGACGGATTGGGCTACACTTATAGAATACTCTTCTATGATACAACACACAGCCTTGTATATTCAAAAAATTTAAATGTCGGTGATACAAGTTTTAATATCTCTGAGATTGATTTTGTTCCCATTCCCGGCTACAGTTATATCTGGAGAATTGACGCTTTCTTTATAATAAGTGAAGCAGTAGGTTCGGAATCTGATGAGCGCATTATTAATTTTACTCAATAAATAAATTGACGGAAAATTTTCAATTGAAAATTTACATCCACACTAGTAAAGGGAGTTCAGATGAAACACCTTTTTGTAATAATAATTAGTTTTATAGTTCTTAGTACTGCCTGTTTCGCACAGGTTAGTCCTTCGACAACTTCTCCGACCGCAAATTCGGCATATTCTTATTCCGGCACAATGGGTGATGAAGAGCAGTTGCGCATTTACACCCAGATATGGGGACAAGTTCGTAAACCGGGTTTCTACCTCGTCCCCGACGACACCGATCTACTCACTCTTTTGTCACTTGCCGGAGGTCCTACTGAAGACGCAAAATTGTCCAAAATCAGGATCGTTCGTCCCAGCAAAGAAACGGGTCGGGGTGAAGTAATTTGGGTAAATGTAAAAAAATATCTTGATACTGGTAATTTTGGTATAATTCCAGTTCTCAAACCGGGAGATACTGTTGTAGTATCCGGAACTGTTTTCTATGGTATGGAACGGGTTGCAGATTTTCTTGCTAAATTTGCAACTGTATTGAGTATTTATAATCTGTATTTGACTATTCAAAACAAATAGATCGAGAGAGACATATGGATCAATTTCCTGAACAAGAACAAGAAATTAAACTAAGAGATTATTATAGAATAATCCTCAGACATATAAAGCTTATTGCCATTATTTTTGTGGTTGTAATGGCTGCAACAATATATTATACAGTCCGTGCACCTCGCATTTATGAAAGCAATGGAAAGATCCTCCTGGAACTCAACAAACAGACAGACCTCTTTTTCAGTACCGGCGGATTTGGGCGAAACGATCTCAACAACCAGATGGAAGTAATAAAAAGTCCCTCTGTTATGGAAAGCGCTGTTGAGAAACTAAAAAGAAATCCCTTTGCTGAAAATTTCCCAATCCTTTCTTTGGATAATCCAAGCGGAATATTAGCAAAAGAAATTGATGTTTCTGCAGAACGAGAAGTGGATATCGTTGATGTTGTTTTTAAATCTACAAACCCAACTGAAGCTCAAGCGGTAGTAAATGCAGTTATGGACAGCTATCAGGATGAAAGCCTGAAATATGCCAGAGCTGAAGTAACAAGCGTGCGGGAATTTCTGGAAAAACAACTCGATGTGACCTCTAAAAAATTAGCAATCTCTGAAGAAGACCTCCGTGCATACAAAATCGCAAATGAGGTGTTCGCTCTTTCTGAAGAAACAAAAGAAATGATCACTAATATGGTTGAGTTTGAGGCACAATTGAGTTCCGCACAGACAGAATTACAGATAGTAGAAAAAAAGCTCAATTATCTGAAAGGGGAACTTAAAAAGATAGATGAAGCACTCGGCGAGGAAATGGAATCTATCTCATCTCCTGTCTCAGAACAATTGCGTCAAAAACTTATCGAAAATGAAAGCAAGCTTGCAATCCTCATGACAAAAGAGGGTTATACAGAAAATCACCCTCAACTCATCTCCCTTCAAAACGAAATAGATAATATCAAGCGCCAGATGAAATCTGAAATAGATAAAATCCTTGAAGTAAACAAATATTCTTTCAATCCTCTTGATAGAAGGCAGAAATTATTCACCGAGATCATCTCTACAGAAGTTAATTTCCAAACTGCTACAGCTAAAGTTGCGGGACTTGAGACTGTTGTAGAAGATTATTCTGTAAGAATGTCCGGGCTTCCTGATGCAGAACTAGAGCTCGCAAGACTGGAAAGATCCAAAGCAATCAATGAAGAAGTCTACAGTATGCTTGTGCAGCGTTATGAAGAAGCAAAGATTTCTGAAGAAGGAAAGCTCAGCAATATCAGGATCATAAACCGTGCTAATCTTCCAGAATCACCGGTCTCCCCTAAAGTAAAAATGAACATCCTTATTGGTTTATTACTCGGACTTGGTCTTGGCATAGGAGCTGCATTCCTGCTTGAATCACTTAATACAAAAATAAATAATCTTTCTGATGTGGAGAGATATGTAAAATTGCCCATACTTGGTACGATTCCAGACATTCCTCTTGATGAAAAGCACCTTGCCGATATTGAAGATAAGATGAGTAAGGAAAAGGATAAACAAAAACTTGGGGAGCTGACTACAACGCAACGGCAGATGGTCGCTCGTCTTGTTCCTCATTATAGTCCGAAATCACCTATTGCGGAAGCATACAGAACCTTCAGAACAAATGCCGTCTCATTACCAGCCAAGGTGCCTGGTGACGGAAGGATATTTCTTGTCACAAGCTCTGGCCCTAAAGAAGGTAAGTCGACATCCAGCGGCAACTTGGCGATCACGCTCTCTCAAATGCGCTCAAAGACCGTTCTGGTCGACTGCGATATGCGACGCCCAATGATACATAATCTTTTTATAGTTTCCAGGGAAAACGGACTTTCAAAATTTTTAACAACAGACAATATCGACATACACGATATTATTAAACCTTCAGGCATGGATAATCTTGATATCATCACTGCCGGTCATGTTCCCCCGAATCCTTCTGAACTGCTTTCATCTAAAAAAATGGATGACCTCTTTGCAAAATTGCGTGAGGAATATGATTTCATTATCGTGGACTCCCCGCCCATTATTGCCGTGACCGATGCCTTGATCCTTTCCAAAAAAGTAGATCAGCTCTTGCTCGTCATCCGTGTTAATTCTACTGAGCGAGAGATCATTGAGCAGGCGAAAAGCCTACTTCATAATATTGATGTGAAGGTTGCTGGTGTTGTGGTAAACGGTATCGAAGTAAAAAAATATTATAGCGGATATAAATATTACTATTACTACTACTATTATTACTACGCCGACGACGAAAAAGGTGCAAAAAAGAAAAAGAGAAAAAGTCAAGGTCACTCAAGACTCTCGGGCAAAGCTTAATCTCTTTCTTGATATCATTCAGAAAAGGGATGATGGCTTTCACGAAGTTGAAACCATTATTGCGCCTATCTCCCTTGCAGACCATCTGATATTTAGATTGACATATAAATCTGAGGTAAAAATTTATTGCACCTCTGACACACTTCAAGAATCAGAGAATATTATTTACAAAATCGCTTGTTTTTTAAAAGATACATATAATGTGAAAAATGGTGTTGAAATTAAACTAAAAAAGAACATCCCTCTCTCTGCTGGATTGGGTGGCGGCAGCTCAAATGCTGCACTCACAATTCAGGTTCTGAATTCATTGTGGAATCTCAATCTATCGCTTGCTGATTTGCACAGGATTGTATCGCTTTTTGGGAGTGATATCAATTTCTTTTTGGATAATAAAACTGCTCTTCTCTGTGGAAGAGGTGAGATTGTCAAGGACACTTTTCATACTCCAAATATTGAGAACATCCTCCTTGTAAATCCCGGTATTGAGATCGCCAGCAGGAATGCCTACTCATGGTCTGTAATCAGCAAACCTAACGTAGAGAAGAAAACGGCAATGATCGATGCAATAATCAACAACGACATCACGGCAATTTGCAAAAACCTGTACAATGGACTTGAACAAGGGGTCTTTGCTCATTACCCTATATTGCAGGATATCAAAAATCACCTTATTCATTTGGGTGCAATCGGAAGCTTAATGTCAGGAAGTGGTTCAACAGTTTTCGGAATTTTTTCTTCGCAAGAAAAGCTTCTGGTCGCAAAAAAGTTTTTCGAAAAATATAATTACTGGTTATTTGAAACCAAAATAGAGCAAATAGAGAATTAATTCATGAAATCAAAAATTCATATTTTTACAGGAAATTCTAATCCGGAATTAGCTCAAAAGGTTGCTGAACATGCAGGATTACCTCTCAGTCGCGCCGAGGTTTTCAAATTCTCAAATGATAATACTTTTGTGAAAGTCCTGGATAATGTGAGAGGTACGGATGTTTTTATCGTTCAGCCGATCTGTATGCCGGTCAACGACAATCTTATGGAACTTCTTATCATGATTGATGCACTGCATAGGGCTTCTGCTGGCAGGATTACTGCTGTTATACCGTACTACGGATATGCCCGTTCTGATAAGAAAGATCAGCCTCGCGTACCAATAACTGCAAAACTTGTGGCAAACCTTCTTACTGTTGCCGGTGCCAATCGAGTGGTTACTTTCGATCTTCATGCAGAACAGATCCAGGGATTCTTTGATATTCCAGTAGACCACCTTTCCATGCTGCCAATATTTCTCAGTTATTTCCAACCTCTTAATCTTAAAGATTGCGTGGTAGTTGCGCCTGATACTGGCGGTACGCAGAGAGCTCGAATGCTTGGCAAGGGACTCAACGCAACTATTGCTATTGGTGACAAGCGTCGTCTGGGAAATAAGGGAAAGCTGGAGCTTCTTAACGTTGTTGGTGAAGTGAAAAATAAAAACACCATAATCATTGACGATATTATCGATTCCGGAAATTCTGTCATCAAAATGGCTGACGCTCTTAAAAATGAAGGTGCCAAAAAGGTCTATTGTGCCTGTACCCATGCGGTCTTAAGCGGCGATGCAGTGGAAAGAATTGATAAATCCAATATATATGAATTAGTTGTTACTGATTCTATTCCTCTTGGCGAAAAGAAAAATAAAAGCTCAAAGATAAAGCAACTCTCTATTGCATCTCTTCTTTCTCAAGCGATCTTGAGAATCCATAACGAGGAATCGGTAAGCGTCTTATTCAAAATAGAAGATATAGAAGATGAGGTTATATAAATTATGAAAATTAAAGCTGTAAAAAGAGAAACTGGAAAAAAAGCTGCAAAATTAGTTCGCAGCGAAAATAAAATTCCATCAGTTTTGTACGGAAGTGGCATGGAAACCGTACCACTTGAAATTGAGTATACGGATTTCTATCATTATTATAAAGAAAGTCTCGGTCATCAAAGTTTTGTTTTCCTTCAAATAGGGAAAAAAGAGCATAGATGCCTTGTGCGCGATATGCAAATTGATCCTGTCACCAGAGAAATCGTACATCTCGATTTTCAGGAAGTTACTGCCGGACAAAGTCTTGATGTCGAAATCCCTGTTGTCACCCTTGGTGATGCCCCCGGAATTAAGGAAGGCGGCATGATAGATACTGGTATTCGTGAGCTTCAAATCCGCTGTATGCCCAAAAACCTTCCGGACGTTATTGAGGTTGATGTATCCGAACTTCAGATTGGTGATTCGGTTCATATTGAAGATATTCAGGAGAAGTATCCTGATGTAGAATTCCTCCAGCCATCAAACACAACCCTGGTTTCAATATTAGCTCCTAAGATGGAAGTTGAAGAAGTTGAAGAAGAGCTTGAGGGTGAAGAAGCTGCTGAAGGTGCTGAAGAAGAAAGTGCAGAAACTGCTGAGAAAGAATCGGCAGAATAAACAAGAATTATATACGTGAAATTAATAGTCGGGCTTGGAAATCCGGGACCTGAATACGAATCCACGCGGCATAATATCGGATTTATGATACTTGATGCCGTTTGTGAAAAGTTACGGGTTCCACCTTATAAAAAGTCCAAGAACTATCTTCTCGCCCGAAAAGATGAGTGGTTTTTTCTTAAAGCCCTCACCTATATGAATCTTTCCGGACTGGCAGTGTCATCTGTCATGAAGGAATTCGATATAAAAAAAAGTGATCTTTTAATAATATTAGATGATGTGCACATTCCGCTGGGAAAGATCAGAATCCGCCGCAGAGGTTCGGATGCAGGACATAACGGACTGAAATCTGTGATCGAGTTATTGGACTCTGAGAATTTTCCCCGAATGCGTGTTGGCATTCTCCCAGAAATTCACGAATCTGCTTCCGAGCTTACTATACCTCTGGAAGAATTCGTGTTAATGAATTTCCTGGAAGAAGAAAACAAACAAGTTCAGGAGATCATCCCAACAGCGGTAGAATTGACATCATATTTTATATATCAAAATTATGAAAAAATGAGCACTGCATACAGCAGGCTCTGTTCCTTATCCGTGGAATGACGGATTGCACTTCCGCTTGAGCGGAAAATAAAACCGAAAGGAATGCTATGAAAAAATCCTACGAATCGATGATCGTCATCAAACCTCTTTCTGAAGAAGAAACAGACCAGACAATCGAAACAGTCAAAAATTTTCTTACAGAACGCGAAGCTGAAATTGATAATGTGAACATCTGGGGATTACGCAGACTTGCCTACGAGATTGAAAAACAATCCGAGGGCTATTATGTAATTCTGTACTTCTCCCTTGAACCACATCACATAGATGCTCTTGAAAATCTCTATCGCCTGAACGAAAATATTATAAGATTTAACGTCATTAAAAAAGAAAAAAATTAAAAAACCCTTTGCTTTCTAAGTTGCTGTAACATGCAATTTAGAGGAGGGAGGAGATCAAAATGGCAAAAAAACTTAATCTGCCGAGAATTAATAATGTTATCGTCTCCGGACGATTAACACGGGATGTCGAACTTCGTTATACTGGCTCTGGAACACCCGTTGCCTCAATGAGCATTGCGGTTGACAGGGTGTACCGTGATTCTGACAACAACTGGCAAACCGAAACGAGTTTCTTTCGTATCGTTGCCTGGGCTCGTCTTGCAGAACGAGCTTCCGAGACGCTCTCAAAGGGCTCTCCTGTCATTATTGAAGGAACACTTCAATCACGAACATGGCAGGATAAAGAGGAAAATACCCGCACTACCGTAGAGATAGTTGCGAATAGGATCCAGAATCTCGAAAGAGAAGTTCAAGAAGGCGAAAAGGAACAAAAAAGCGTTGCTGAAGACAAGGAATCCGATGACGACATACCCTTCTAAACAAGATTGGAGATCTAACAGAACATGAGATACCAAAAAAAAAACATGCGAAAAAGATATTGCAAATTCTGCAAATATCCCGACACTGAAATTGATTATAAAAACACAGATGTCTTACGCAAATACATCATTGAGTCAGGAAAAATCATACCGAGAAAGATCACAGGTACCTGCAGTAAACACCAAAGAAAACTTGCTCGTGAAATCAAACGGGCTCGTCAAATGTCGCTTCTGCCCTATATCGGCTAAGAATATCTGATACTGATGATTCTCTACTGCGTTCTTATAGCGGTTGTTGCGCTCTTTTCCAGGTTCTTTGCACTCCTTATTGCTGTTCCTTTTGTTACAAAACTGATTTTTGCAGCAGATGAGCAGGAGGTCCCGAGCACATCGAAATCTCCTGCTCTTCTCCACTACCTGGGAATATTTACAGCGATTTGTGCACTACTCGTTATTGTAAAGCTGCTTCCCTTATTCCAGGCTCTGGAGATCTGGATATGTATCGGCGTAAGCCCAATCGTATTTGCTTCAGCACTTCACCGCTATAAAAAGTATGAGCCGGCTTTCCTTATTGCGCTCGTTCCCGGCTTACTCTTCATTGTCTTAAAAAACCTCTTTTTCTTTCCTTATATAAAACTGCTGGCTGAAGAAAGCAATCAACTCTTCATGGGCAGTATCGAGAGTGTTTTTTCACCCGAGATGATAGAATCAATGTATCCTGCGCTTGAATCAATGAAGAATATTATGATCTACGGCAACGCATCCTTGTGGATGATCAGCATCATAGTCGGCATCTTTGCGGGTGCACTTATTTTTTCTAAACGAAGCTCTATCAAATGGCATTTCAACAAGATAAAATTCCCCTATTATATTCAATCGGGAATTGCACTTGGATTGATTCTATTCATTATCAAGTTTAGATTTATCAGCTATAATGTGTTGTTTATTGTCGGACTTCTCTATCTCATTCAGGGTTATTCGGTGCTATATTGTTATGTAGAGTCAATGATGAAACGGAGTAAATTTCTGGGAATTGTCATGATGATAATCCCACTATTCAGTTATATATTATTACTAGTGATTACAGTTGTGGGTCTTCTTGACAACTGGTTACCAATTCGAAAATTTGCATATCATAGAGGAGATAAATAATGAAGATTATTCTAAAGAAAAATGTTGAGAATCTTGGCACTGTCGGTGAAGTCGTAAAAGTCGCCGATGGTTATGCGCGAAACTTCCTTTTCCCAAAAGGTTTTGCGATACAGGCATCAGATAAAAATAAAAAGTTCATCGAGAAATTTAAAGAAGAAGAGGAAAAACGCCTTGCTGAAGAGCTGAAAATGTCCGAGATGATCATCAAACAGATTGAAAAAACATCTCTTCTTTTCACCCGTCTTGCTGATGAAAATGGACATCTCTATGGCTCTGTAAACGAGCATGACATTGTGGACGAACTCAAGGAAAAAGAATTAATTATTGACAAGCACAACGTGAAAATGGAACAACACATTAAAGAGCTTGGTGACCATGAAGTGACCATCGAACTCAAAGGCGATATAAAAGGAACCTTGAAAATCAAGGTTGAAAAAGAAGAGAAAGAGTAAAAATATGCGAAAAGTTATCAGCATTATCAAAGAAGTAATCATGTGGATTGCTATTCTGTGTGCATTTGCTGCTATAGGGTTTGCCAGCGATGATCCATATCGCACAAGTATCATCTGGATAATTGTTGCGGTCGTGATTTTTGGCGTTGGTTTCTTTGTTAAAAAGCATTCAAGGCGCAGAACAGTTACTACAAAAGGTTATCTTATCACAAAGAAAATTATCGGTGCTATATTAGTACTGATCGGCTGCTTGTTGCCGGTTCAGGTGTTTGGCAATTTTGGATTCCCCTTCATAACCCTACTCGTTATCTTCATTTTTGCAGCAATATTGGTTGCTATCGGAGGCTTTGCGATTCTTGTTATTAATAAATACGGAGGTCTCTTTTCCGTCCTTGGATACCTTCTTCTGTTCATTGCTGCATTTCTTCCAGCCCTTGCAATGTCCGGTTATGATTTGAGCTACGGCGCACTGAGTACTGTCTATTACCTGGTTTTGCTACTCGCGATTTTCTCCTGGGTAGGGCTTTCTATGGTCTTTACCAAGAAAATCGAGTAAATGTCATCTTTTGTAAAAATTAGCTCGATAATAGAAAATCTCATTCAGAATCTTTCTGATAAAGGATTTTCTCGCGAAATTAAAACCGCATTTCTCTGGAGAAGGATCGTCGGGGACATTCTCGACAATAAGACCCGAATCCTCAAACTTGATAATAATGTTCTCTATATTCTCGTTGAAAATAATGTCTGGCTACAGGAGCTCGTGCTGAAAAAAACCGAGATCCTTGATCAACTCAATGCCCAGCTCGATCCTCCTTTTCAAATAAAGAATATTGTTTTTTCTCTTTCAAACAAAAAAATATCCGCATAAACTCATCAATATTATGACACTTAAGATCGCACCCTCAATACTATCCTCGGATTTCCTTCATCTCGAAAAAGAGATCAGGTCGGTTGAGAAAGCAGGTGCGGATATGCTGCATCTTGATATTATGGATGGACATTTTGTGCCGAACTTGACCTTTGGTCCGGGGCTCGTAAAACAGATCCGCAAAGCTACAGCACTTCCATTCGATGCACATCTCATGATTACTAATCCTGCAGATTTTGCAGATAAATTCATCGATGCCGGTGTCAACTATCTTTCATTTCATATCGAGACTGATTCAAATTACAAAAGCTTATTCCGAAAAATAAGAAGCCGTGGTGTCAAAGCAGGCATTGCAATCAATCCCGAAACCTCGCTCGGCGCACTTCCGGGTGTGATTGATGAAATTGACTACGTGCTTATTATGTCCGTCCATCCGGGATTTGGAGGTCAGGCATTTATCAAAGAATCTGTGGAAAAGGTCAGGAAAGTAAAAGAGATAATTGGATCGCGGGCAGTAGAGATCGAGATCGACGGCGGGATAAATTATGAAACGGCAAAATCCGTGATAAAAGCGGGTGTGAACATCCTCGTTGCAGGAAGTTTTATTTTTAAAAGCAATGATTATAAAAAAACAATAACCGGACTTCGTAATGTTCGAATCACTCACAGATAAGCTCAATTCCGTTTTTTCTAAACTCAAATCGAGAGGAAAGCTTTCTGAAAAAGACATCAAGGCGGGTTTACGAGAAATTCGACTCGCACTCCTCGAAGCCGATGTAAATTATAAGATAGTTAAAGATTTTACAAAATCTGTTGAACAAAAAGCACTTGGCGAACGCGTGCAGAAATCACTCACGCCCGGGCAGCAAATCGTAAAGATCGTCAATGAAGAACTCGTCCATTTGATGACCTCCGACACTGAAGAAAAACCGCTTCCGAAGAACAGAACATCAAAATTACTTATCGTGGGTTTGCAGGGCTCGGGAAAAACTACTGCCTGTGGCAAGCTTGCACTCCACTATAAAAAGAATGGATACGACCCGCTCCTCGTTGCTGCCGACGTGTACAGACCAGCAGCGATCAAGCAGCTTGAAACACTCGGCAAATCAATTGATGTTCCCGTATATACTGAAGATACGACAAAGGTCGTCAAAATCGCAAAAGGCGCTTTAAAATTTGCAGAGAAAGAATACCGCAACCTCGTTATCTTCGATACTGCCGGTAGACTGCATGTGGACGAAAAAATGATGGCAGAGGTCGAGGAACTTGCAAAGGTTATCAGGCCAGATCAAATACTCTATGTGGCTGATGCAATGACAGGACAGGATGCAGTGAACAGTGTAAAGGAGTTTAACGAGCGGCTCGATCTTACAGGTATTATCCTCTCAAAACTAGATGGAGATGCTCGTGGCGGTGCGGCTCTCTCGGTACGGGCAGTCACCAGCAAACCAATACGTTTCGTCAGTATTGGAGAAAAGCTCAGCGATCTCGAACCATTCCATCCAGACAGAATTGCATCGCGCATTCTCGGCATGGGAGACATGCTCTCGCTTATTGAGAAAGCAGAAACGGTCTTCGAGAAAGAAGAAGCTGAAAAACTCGAGAAAAAACTGCGCAAGAATCTTTTCACACTCGATGATTTTCTGGATCAACTCAGAAAAATGCAAAGTATGGGTCCGATGGACGAAATACTGAAAATGCTTCCGGGCAGCAACTCAAAAATGATGAAAAATATTAAGGTCGACGAGAATGAGATCGAGCATATCGAAGCAATCATTCTCTCAATGACCCAAAAAGAACGAGAGCATCCGGACATCATAAACGGAAGCAGGCGTCAGAGAATAGCACAGGGCAGTGGCACTTCGCTTCAACGAGTGAACCAGCTTCTCAAGCAATTTGATCAAATGAAAAAAATGATGAAGCGCTTCAACAAAGGACACTTTGATATGGGAAAACAGATGTTCCCGATGTAAAACGAGGATAGATGGCAATAAGAATTTTTGTGACTGGCGGTACTTTCGATAAAGAATACAACGAACTCACCGGCGAGCTTTTTTTTCAGGATTCACACATTAACGAAATGCTCCTTCTTGGTCGCTGTAAATTAGATCTGAAAATCCGAACCTTGATGCTCGAAGACAGCTTGAGCATGACCGATGCAGACCGAAAGATCATTCTCGAAAACTGTTTAAGTGCCGATGAAGACAAAATTGTCATCACACACGGTACTGATATGATGGTTGCTACTGCAAAGGTGCTCGGTGGAGTCATTACGAACAAAACTATTGTACTCACCGGCGCGATGATCCCTTATAAATTCGGTAGCTCGGATGGGCTTTTCAACCTCGGAAGTGCACTCGCATTTGTGCAGACTCTTCCCGCAGGTGTATATGTTTCTATGAACGGCAAATATTTTAAGTGGGATAAAGTCCAGAAAAATCGCAAAACAGGTATCTTTGAAGAAATATAATAATTTTTATTATAATACCATCCTATCGCTTTTATTCCATATCCTTCCCAAGGAAGTTAGGGTAAGGTTATTTTAACCATCTTCTTCACCACCACATTTCCATCATACTTCAGCTTATAGAAATACGTACCCGGTGCAACTTGCTTCCCCTGCTCATCCATAATAAATATTGCAGTTACCTATCCAGGTTCATAAGGTGCCGGTACAACAAAACAAGAGACATAATAACGAAATAATTAATAGTAAATTTCTCATATGCTTCCTTCATTACTAACCATAGATGTTTTCATAATAAGTATTTTTACATTAATAACACTACAGTCACGCCATCTCCGCCTTCCTGGAGTGGAGCCGAACGATAATCCTTAATGCGCCGGTCATTCTTAAAATGCTCCCGTATCTTCCTCCTGAGCTGACCGGTTCCTTTTCCGTGTAATATTCTTACTTTTGGATAATTCAGCAGTATTGCTTTGTCAATATACTTGTCCAATTCTATGCGCGCTTCGTCAAAAGTCAACCCCATAAGGTTAAGCTCAAAAGCAAAATCGTGGTCGATATCCGCATGAACGGAGATGTCCATATCTTCCTTATGATCACCGTGTTCCACCCCTTTGGGAATTTCATATATGTCGGATTTTTTTACACTGTAGATCAAGCCCTCAGCAAGGACGCGAGCGGTGTTTTTTTTAACAGACTGCACTTTCCCAACCAGATTCAGGGATTTGATGTAAACCTCTTTACCTGCGGAGAGCTCTGTTGCAGGAACGAACTCAATATCGGAGAGCGCATCCTTCTTTTTTTCAATTAAGGATCTTTCTTTTGAGATTCTATTTTTTACATCGTGCACACGATTATGCTCTATGCGGTTTTCTGTCTTAAATTGCTTTTTCAGTTCATCAATTTCATGATCGAATTCACGGCGGAGTTCCGAAAGATATTCGTCGGACTCCTGAAGCGCTTTCTGTTTTAGCTCTTTCTCGATCTGTTTCCAGTTTTGCTCTTTTTTATTGAGAGACTCCAATTGCTGTTCAAGAAGCTTGTTCATCAGATCGAACTCATATAGTTTTTGCGAAAGATGTATTCTCTGCTGCTCGGTCTTCTTCAGAAGTTCACTCAACTGAAGGCTTTTCTGATCGATAAGCTCGCGGGCACGAGCCACGATATTTTCGGGAGAATGATATTCTTTTGCAATATCCAGAGCATAGCTGTTTCCTGGGAAGCCGAGATCGAGCTGATAAGTAGGTTGCAGTTTTTCCTGATCAAATCGCATTGAAGCGTTTTCACAAAGGGGATGCTCCGAAGCAAAAATTTTCAGCTTATTCAAATGTGTGGTAATGATCACTTTTGATTTTTTTGCAATCAACGCTTCCATTACAGATTGTGCAAACGCAGCGCCCTCTTCCGGATCGGTGCCGGTACCAAGCTCGTCGATGAGTATGAGAGAAGAGTCATCTGCACCAACGAAAATTGCATTGAGCTTCTTAATATGAGAAGAAAAAGTGCTGATCGAATCCTCGATGGATTGCTCGTCATTGATGTCTGTAAAGAAAGAGGTAAACATTCCGACTTGAGATTCTTCGACCGGGATCATCAAACCCGAAAGAGCCATCATAGTAAGAAGTCCGGTTGCTTTAAGTGTGACAGTTTTCCCGCCGGTATTCACGCCGGAAATGACTATCCCCCTGAACTCATCCCCAATATGCAATGAGAAGGGAATAATATTTTTGGGATCTTTTATACTGTTGAAAAGAAGGGGGTGGCGGGCATTTTTCAAGCTCAGCTGCGTATCTTTAATAATAAGAGGTACGTGAGCATGAATACTCCTGCAGTAGCGAGCGCATGCATTGAGAAAATCGACCTTCTGAAGAACAGCAAGATTCTGTGCCAAACCCTCTTTATGATCCTTCAGTTCATTGTAGAGGTCAGTAAGGATTCTATGAATTTCCTGCTTTTCTTCTTCGGAAAGCGTATTAAGAGAGTTGTTAAGCTCCATTACCGAAAGGGGTTCCACGTAGAAGGATGCGCCGGTTTTTGAGCGCCCGTGCACGATGCCCTTCATCTGGGTAACGCCGCCCTCACGAACAGGGATCACATATCGCTCATCACGAAAGGTTACCACCTTTTCCTGAATAACATTTTCGTAATCTTTTTTTTCGAGAATACTCTCAAGTTCGGAATAAATCCGTTTTCTGGTCTTCAATTTGTTTTTTCTGATTGAAGATAAAATAGGGCTAGCCGTATCCTTGATCTCACCAGCCGCATCGAATATCTTATCAAACCTGCTTTCTATCTCTTTCATGTCAACGAGGGCTGACGTAATAGAATGAAGTTCAGGAAAATTTTCGGGTGAAATATCTCGATCTTTCTTCAACCTGTTCGCAATGCGGATATTGTTTCCAAACATGAGGAGTTCGTCTATATTGAATTGTTTATATCTACTAAAATAGTCAAAAAATCTTTCCGTATCTCCAAGCCCGGAAATCGCAAAATGATGGCTTTGTTCAAGGTAATTGAATACGTCCTGCAGTTCGGAAAGTTTCTTTTCTACGAGTGCTTTATCGCTTAGAGGGGCGAGATTTTCAACAAGCCGTTCTCCCAGCGGAGACACACAATGAGAGGAAATCAACGCTTTTACTTTATTGAATTCCAGTTCTTCAAAAGCGTTTTTCATGAAAGCGGCGAAACGGCGTCCGTTACATCCTTTTGTATTTTAAATTTAAGCTTAAGAAGCTCCTGATAGTAAGAATTGTTGCGGATCTGGGAGTCCAGCTTGGTCGCATCAAGTATTCTCGCGATCTTTTCATTGCCCCATTCCACGAAAGATGCATTTACGATGGTTGACTGCGCCGATTTTGCAATAGGTAATAATTGGATGAAAAGCGTGAGGAGGAAGATAACAATCATTGCCTGAAGACAGCCAAGAACAAAACCGAGTAATCTGTCCAGAAAACTCAGGTGCAAGGCTTCGACGACACGCTTCAAAATTTTAACAATAAATGCAATAATGACCATGACGACCAGAAACACCAAAATGCCACCGAGGATGTTCGAGGTTTTTGGAGAAAAGTGAAAGACATTCTGGAAAAATGAAGAGGAAGCCGGACCTAATTTTATCGCAATAATCAGCGCAACGATCCACCCGATGAGCCGGGCACTTCCCTTGATAAATCCTGATATAAAACCAAAACCCCCGAAAACAAGAATGATTCCGAGGGTAATGATATTAATAATATCCATTGAGGTTTACGTAAAATTATCGACACACATTAGCGCGAACGATATCTGAAACTATTACGTTTAAGTTTACGCAACGTTGCCTTGAGTTCTCTTCGCTTTTTATCGCTGGGCTTTTCATAATAACGGTTCTTTTTGATATCAGAAAGAACACCCGAGCGCTGAACCTTTCGGTTGAAGCGGCGAAAAGCACCTTCAAAGCTCTCGTCTTTACCAACTACCACTTTGGTCACTAAGTATCACCTCCGGTAAATTTATATATAAAAAACAAAACCGTGATTTTCTATGTCAATCTTTGTGCCGTTATTTATTGAAGAAATTTAATAAAGCACGGGTTTTCACTGAGGAAAACACTGCCCTATTCCACGATCTCCATACTTTCAATAGCCACATCCTGTAGCGGTCTGTCGGCAGGATTCGTGTCTACCAAAGAGATCGCATCAACGATATCCAGCCCTTCAACAACTTCTCCAAAAACTGTATATTCTCTATCAAGGAAGGGATACCCGCCGAGAGTTTCATATATTTCTTTCTGCTCGTCAGTGTATTTTATGCCTTTTCTTTCCTCGATCATTTTCATTTCATCCGCTGTCCATGATCGTCCTACAACAATATAGAACTGCGAACCGGATGAACGCTTTTGAGGATTAACCTGGTCTCCCTGGCGAGCTGCTGCGAGAGCGCCTTTTTTATGAATAAGGTCTTTACGGAATTCCGCCGGTACTGTGTAGCCGGGACCACCAGCACCAAGCTGTTTTTGGGGCATCGCACCCTTTGAATCCGGATCACCAGCTTGTATCATAAAACCGGCTATAACTCTATGGAAGAGCGTGCTGTCATAGAAGCATTCCTCGACCAATTTAAGAAAATTATCTCTATGCTGCGGTGTTTCGTTATAGAGTTTTATTGTGATATCGCCATAATTCGTGTGCATTTTAACTATCGGGTCTTTCATGGTTTCCTCTTCGATCTGTACATTATCTTGTGCAAAAAGGAATCCGCCGCAGGAAAGCAGAACGATCGAAATGACGCTTGTCAGAAATAATCGGAAGATTTTCATTATTACTGAACTCCTTTTCATTATGATTGAGCGCTTTATAAAAGTGCGGTGCAGACTGTCAAATTTTAGTCCCCCTTCATTAGAAACAGGAAAAAGTTGACAGGTTAGATATATGCTGATTCTCACACCTGAACGCACAGGATAGCAAAATATCTATGAATGATAATATCGAATGTAAGATTTTAGAAACAGAAGAAGAATTTTCCGCATGGAATGAGTTCGTGGCATCAACCCACGAATGCCCGATCATTCAATCCTATGAATGGGGAGAGATAAAGAGAATTTCCGGCTGGGTGCCGATTCGTATTGCAGTTTTTGACAATGGAAAAATCGTGGGTGGCATATCGATCCAAAAACGAAATATTCCCTATATCGGCAAATGTCTTTTCTATGCCCCACGAGGTCCGGTTGTCGATGTCACAAAATATAAATATTTTTCTGTTTTGATGAATAAAATCTCTGGGATTGCTAAACAACACAATGCCATTGTCCTGAAAATCGATCCTGAAATTGATGAAGATAACGAACCAATGCTCGGTATATTGCATGAGTATAATTTCAATTTTGTAAAAAAGCAGATACAACCCCGGGCGACCTACTTTCTTGATCTTACAAAATCTCTCGAGGATATTCTTGCAGGATGTGAATCAAAAACACGGTACAATATCCGACTCTCTATGAAAAGAGGGGTTGAAGTAAAAGAAGAAACCTCGCAGGAAGGCGCACAGAAATTTTATAACATCTATGAAACTACTGCAAAGCGCGATGCCTTTATCATCCATAATTTTGAGTACTACAAGCGAGTGATCGAGCTGATGGCAGACAAGGGCATGGTGCGATTATTCATGGCATATTATGAGGGGATTCCTGTTGCCGGAGTATATATCTTTGCTTTCGGGCAGAAAATATGGTATATGTACGGCGCTTCATCAGATGAGTATAGAAATGTCATGCCGAACCAGGCGCTGCACTGGCATGTGATTCAATGGGCAAAAGCGAAGGGATACAAAACCTATGATCTCTGGGGAGTGCCGGCACACCCCAAAGAAGGACATCCGCTTTTTGGTGTCTATCGTTTTAAGAAAGGATTTGGCGGAGAGTTCAGGAAGTTCATCGGCATGCACGACCTTGTATTCAAGCCCTTCTGGTACAAGCTTATGAATAGCGGAATAAAAACCTATGTCTCGCTACGCAGTTTGATAAAAAAAGGCAAAATATCCGACTCTTTGGAAGAATAATGATACTGCAAAAACTCCTCAAAAGTCTGCAAGACTATACCGTTCTCGGTTACAAGGCTGTCCGCGAAATTGACATATCAGGCATCTCTTTTAATACAAGAAATCTTGAAAAGGGTGATCTGTTCGTCGCAATAAAAGGAGTCGATGTGAACGGTCACAAGTATGTAAATAAAGCACTCGAAAAAGGAGCTTCTGCAATCCTCCTTGAGGACGAAGCGTACGTTTCAAAAGGTAAAGATATTCCCTTTATAAAGATACAAAACACGAGAAAAGCGTTAGCCCTCATCGCTGCTGCATTTTATGGATTTCCAGCAAGAAAACTAAAGGTTATTGGTGTCACTGGCACTGACGGAAAAACAACAACCTCAACGATCATTCATCAGATTCTGAACGATGCAGGATACAAAACAGGATTGATCACCTCGATAAATGCAATTATTGGAGACAAGGCTTTTCAAACAGGATTCCATACCACGACCCCCGATGCACTTTCACTCCAGAAATATCTAGCAGAAATGGTTGCCTCCGGATCGGAATATGCAATCATAGAGACTTCCTCTCACGGGCTCGCACAGTACAGGGTGGAAGCATGTGAATATGATATTGCCGTACTCACGAACATTACTTCCGAGCATCTCGATTTCCATAAATCCAGAGATGAATACATCAGTGCAAAAGCACATCTTTTCGAGCTTCTTTCATTGTCATACAAGAAGAATGACATTCCTAAGATAAGTGTACTCAATTATGATGATCCAAGCTACGGCACTTTTAGCAAATATGATGCCGATCAGCATTTTTCTTTTGGTCTAAATACTAAAGCAGATTTTTTGGCTGATGAGATTTCTCAAGAAAATGGGCTATTGAAATTTACAATACATACCCGGAAGGATAAATTCAACGTAGAAAGCCATCTTCTTGGAATATACAATGTCTATAATATCCTCGCAGCAGTTGCCGTTGCATACTCGCAGAACATATCGAAAGAGAAAATCATCTTGTCAATTGCGTCATTACAGCACATAAAGGGCAGGATGGAACGCATTGCCCATAAGACAGGAAATTTCAATATGATTATAGATTTTGCACATACCACTAATGCACTAGAGAATGCGCTCGATTCAGTTCGCTCATTCACAAAAGGTTTAATACATGTTGTTTTCGGAAGCGCAGGGCTTCGTGATGTACAAAAGCGGAAAGAAATGGGTATCGTCGCAGGTAAACTCGCAGATAAAATATACATCACTGCCGAAGATCCCCGTACCGAATCCGTTGATGACATCATAAACGAAATTGCTGCGGGCTGTATTCAGGAAGGAAGAAAAGAGGGAATAGATTTTTTTAAGATACCCGATCGTGAAAAAGCAATAGAAAAAGCGATACTTTCTGCACAGGATGGAGACACGGTCATCACCTGCGGGAAGGCACACGAAACGACAATGTGTTACGGTGCGCAAGAACTTCCGTGGAGCGAATATCTGGTTGTGCAAAATGCCCTGAAAATGAGAGAATTAATGTTGACAGAGAATCATGCAGAAAAAAAAAGCAGACTATGATATATGGCATTGGCACAGACCTTGTTGAAGTTGAACGGATCAAAAAAGAGTTAGCTTCCTACGGTGAAAAATTCATGAACATGCTCTTCACTGAGAGTGAGAGAATCTATTGCACCAGAGCCGAGAATCTGGCAATACAGGCACAATGTTTTGCAGCCAGATTTGCCGCAAAAGAGGCATTTTTAAAAGCGCTTGGTTCCGGTTTACGGGGCGGCTTGAAATGGAAGGATGTCGAGGTTGTCAATAACGGACTCGGCAAACCGGAACTCCACATGCAGAACACGGCAAAACAGATCTGTGACGATGCAGGAATCAATAAGATACATGTATCACTTTCACACACGAAAGAATCTGCAATTGCAGTAGTAATATTAGAAAAATTAGAAATTGAAATCGGAGGATAAATGAAAAATATTCTTGTCACTGGAGCAGTAGGACAAATTGGCTCTGAACTCACAATGGAATTACGGAAAAGATTTGGTAATGACAATGTGGTTGCGGGATTCCACAGAACAAAACCGGGAGACATCCTTAAAAATTCCGGTCCTTGCGAAATGGTTGACTGCACCAATTTCGAGCAGGTAAAAGACGTTGTAAAGAAGTACAATATCGACACAATTTATCACCTTGCAGCAATCCTTTCTGCAGTAGCGGAAGCAAAGCCGAATCTTGCATGGAACGTCAACATAAATGCATTGTACAATGTGCTGGAAGTCGCTCGAGAACATGGCTGTGCTGTTTTCACTCCCAGCTCTATCGGCGCATTCGGAGAGTCAACACCACTCGACAATACACCCCAGGATACAATTCAAAGACCGAGCACCATGTACGGCGTTACCAAAGTTGCCGGAGAACTGCTTTGTGATTATTATTTCAAGCGATTTGGCGTGGACACACGAGGTGTACGCTATCCCGGAATCATCTCAAATGAAACACTCCCAGGCGGTGGCACGACAGATTATGCGGTCGAGATATATTATGAAGCGATCAAAAATAAAAAATATACATGTAATCTCGGCAAAGGAACATTCCTGGATATGATGTATATGCCCGATGCGATCAAAGCAGCAATCGATCTTATGGAAGCCGATCCCGCAAAACTGAAACACAGAAATGCCTTTAATGTGACTGCAATGAGCTTTGATCCGGAAATGATCGCAGCATCGATAAAGAAGATCATTCCTGAATTTGAACTAGAATATGACGTTGATCCAGTTCGACAGGCAATTGCCAATTCATGGCCCAACTCCATGGATGATTCTGCTGCTCGTGAAGAATGGGGCTGGAAACCGGAGTATGATCTCGAAGCAATGACGAAAGACATGCTCGACGTATTATCAAAAAAAATAAAATAAATATATAAAAATATTTGGAGGAATACATGCCAGTAAACAAGATTAAAACTGCGCTTGAAAAGGAACTGAAAGACTTGAGAGAGAGCGGAAGAGACAAGGGCGCTGAAATGGTGATAACAGACGTGATCAAGCCCGAAGGCGAATTTGGACCCCGCGTATGCATACATGGATATGGAGAGAAAAAATTCATCAAAATGAATTCGAACTCCTATCTCGGTATGTCATTAAATCCCGAAGTCATAAAAGCTGAAGAAAAAGCCGCGGAAAAATTTGGTGTCGGACCTGGCGCGGTTCGTTTCATCAGCGGAACCTACACCCCGCATATCGAACTGGAAAAGAAACTTGCGGACTTCCATGGACGCGAATCTGCAATGATTTTCAGCTCTGCTTATGTAACAAGTTTGGGTGTGATCTATCCCCTTATGACTAAAGAAACTGTGGTTATCAGCGACGAATTGAATCACAACTGCATTATCCAAGCGATCCGCCTTTCCCGACCCGCAGAAAAGATGATCTATAAACACAATAATATGGATGAGCTCGAAGCACGCATGCAGGAAGCAGTGGGCAAAGGCAAACGCTGTATGGTCATCACAGACGGCATCTTCAGTATGCGCGGTGACCATGCACCACTCGATAAAATCGTAGAACTGTGTGAGAAATATAATGATAAATTCGAAGAGGGTGTATTCTCGGTCGTTGATGATTCACACGGCGTGGGCGCACTCGGTAAGACCGGGCGCGGCACGGAAGAATATCTAAACACGAAGGTCGATGTCCTGATCGGCACACTGGGTAAAGCATTTGGCGTGAACGGCGGATATGTAACGTCCTCAGAAACGATCACTACCTACCTCAGAGAAAAAGCACCGATGTATATTTACTCAAACCCGATCACCAACTCAGAAGCTGCCGCAGTGCTGAAAGTGCTCGATATTATCGATTCTCCGCAAGGGCTGAAGAGACTTGAGCATCTTGCAGAAATGACCGCGAAGTTCGAGAAAGGTTTGATCGATCTTGGCTACGAAACGATTGAAGGACCTCACCCGGTGGTTCCTCTTATGGTGCGCGACACCCCCAAAACAGCAGAACTCGTAAAGTATCTAACCGAGAACGGCGTGCTTGGCACTGGTTTGAACTTCCCGGTGGTGCCAAAGGGTGATGAAGAGATCCGATTCCAGGTCAACGCAGACCATACCGAAGCTGATATTGATTATGTGCTCGGCGTCCTGAAAAAGTATAAAGAAACACACTAATACCACTTAATAAGATAAACGAAAAGCCCTGATTTCATGTTGGGGCTTTTTTGTGAAGGGCTAATCATAAAATCCCCGAATTAAACTCGAGGATATTCAAATTTGCTGTCTTTTATGCTTTTCTTAATGTTCCGTACGTTAGCAGTGCACAAAACGAGAACCATTGCAGCAAAGGACATTTTTCGATCACGTTCTATGAATAATCAATAATTTTATAGTTTTTTCATTTTGGTAATGATTTTGATGCAATCGAAATTTTCTCTAATTGTTCGTCAAAAGTTTATTGCCGTCATCCTTAAGATATGCGATAATTACCTCAAGGATATTTACTTCACCAATTATTCTCATCTCCGAATCGAGCACAGGCAGTTCATTAATTTTTTCACTTAACATTATGCTTATCATATCTGAAACCTTTGTTGAATCGCGGACATACACGAAGTTCCTATTAATTATGTCCTCCAGATTCTTTTTTGAGAAAATCCCCAAATCTGCATATTCTGAACTGCTTTGCCAAAGCGTTTCATAGGGGAAAAGGTATTCAATGACATTGTTAACTCGAACAGAACCGATCATTTTACCATTTTTATCTGTTATGTAGATATGTCGTGTTCGGTGATCCTCAACTAATTCTATTAAAGCATCTTTTATTGAAGTACCTATCGTAACAACAGCAGGATTTTCAACGACACTCTTCCGTATATCGCTCACGGTAAGTTTTCCAATAGCTTCTCCTGGCATACAATACTCCTTTTTTAATACGCAGCAACTAAGGAATTTGCCGCATTTGTTTTTTTACTAATTCGTTTCGAATTGTGTCTCTGATAACAGGCCTGGAGGCGATTCCCTTCAACCTCTTACCCTTGTCAACCACCAGAAGGTTTGGAACATCAAGCTGATCCATGGTTGATAAAACATCTTTAAGGGATTGGCTGGGTTGTATAAGGGCTTTGGGATTTGATGTAATGTCTTCGGCTATAAGCCAGTTCCATGTCACATCTTTGAACATCAGGTCTCGAAGTTCATCTAGTCCGATTATACCGACAACAATATTGTGATTGTCCACTACAGGAATAATGTCCGCACGGCTTTGGGAGAATTGTGCCAACACCTCCCGCACGGGCATAGAGATATTAGCTTTGAATTGAGTCAGGAGTGGAACATCGGAGATGCGCATAGACGCGGCAATATCTTCTGCAAGAATATTACGATTCAGCTCTCCTGCTTTTTTAGCCGCCATCTTCACCATTGTTGGTCCTATGATCTGTACAATAAAAGTAGTGGTCGTTATGGCGAATATGATGACATCCCCAAGGGGTAGCCCTGCGGTGATTTCTATGCCTTCCAGCTTTTGAGCAGCCATAATTGAGAGTCCAACCGCAACACCTCCCTGAGCAAGAAGCCCCATACCTCCATAGCGCGAAACAACGTTACTTGCACCCGAAATACGACATCCAATCCAGGTTCCAAATATTTTACCGAAACTACGCGTAACCACGTATGCTCCAATAATTGCCCATAGCCATATTGGCATTGCCTGAAGTTTGAGCCGCGCTCCAACGAACACAAAAAATAGAACATAGATTGTCGTTGAAAATGCTTTAAAACGACCAGAAAGACTTTCATACCGGTTGGAATAGCGATTCGCAACGGTTATTCCTGCAGCCATTGATACAAGTATGACATCCAGCGAGTAGAAATCTGCAATCCCAGTTGCTACCATCAGCAACCCGATCGCAGAAGCTGTCGTGGCATCAAGTGATGAGGAGCGTTTCAGGATTGAAGCAATGATAAGTCCAACAACGATACCAAGGGCAAGGGAACCGAATAATTCGATGCCAACATGAAGAATTTGAATGCCGATGTTTGCATGCCCCTGACCGAAAAGCTCGGCAAAACCACTCCCCAATCCGTACAGCGTCATCGCGAGCGCGTCATCAAGAGCAACAATTGCCGTGAGGGTCGTTGTGAGGATTCCTCCGCTGCGGTATTCCCATAGAACAGCGATTGTCGAGGCAGGATCTGTTGCGGATGCAATCGCCCCAAATACAACACCGGCGGCAAAAGAAATAGCAATACTACCGCTTATCAGATATACAATTCCGCTAATGGCAGAGGTGACTAAAATAAACGAGAGCAATCCTTCTCCCAGAAGAATGGCCGTGAACTGTTTGCCGTATTTCTTCATGGTTTCGAATTTAATTTCTCCACCAACGAGAAATCCTATGACTGCCAGGCAGAAAAGGTTCACCGGCGCTAGCTTTACGATGTCGGCAGATTTAATAATATGGAATCCACTACTTCCAAGGATTAATCCAGCCGCCATGTATCCAAGCACCTGAGGTATTTTTATACGTTTAAAAATAACCGCGGTCAATATTCCACCGAAAACTCCAACCCCAAGAAGTACTAATACGCCGGGGCTATTAAAAAGGGTTTCGTTCATTGGTCTTCAACCAATATTGAATATATCTCGGCACCGGTCTTGCACGAGAGTAACTTCATTTTCGTATTTTCATCTTGTAATATCGATACTATCTTTGATAAGTACTGTATGTACTCGGTATGTTGATTTCTTCCCGCGATAATCATGATAACGATTTGCACAGGTTTTCCGTCCAATGATTCATAATCCGTGATCAGTGTGTTACTGAGTGCAAAAGCGGCACAAATTTCTTTCACATCTGAGAATCGGATGTGGGGTACTGCAATACCTAATCCAATCCCGGTACTCATTAATTTTTCACGATTGAAGATCGCTTCAGCGAGCATGCTACGGGATTCGATTCCCGGCAATGTGGAGCATAGGTCTATAAGCTTATTCAGGATTACTTGTTTCTTGTCCGTATTTAAAACAATGCACCTTTCAGGCACTAAGATGGATTTTATATCGACCGGTAAAACCTCGGTTTGTTTAATACGAGGAGTGAGCTTCCGGGTTGTCCAATTTTCGATCTCATTCCGCTTAAAGCGCCAAGATGTTCCCATCTTCCCACAGGGTATATCGCCCCTCTTTGCCCAATCATAAACCGTTCTCGTAGAAACGCGAAGATATTCAGCAACTTCTTCGAGGGTCATAATCTCATTTTTCAAAAGAGTGACTCCTTTTCTATTATTTTCAACTATATTCAACGCTATAACATAATTTTACACAATTTAACACCATAATAAAAAATACGCAAGTTTTTTCTTTATAAATAGATAAAATTCTATGTAAGAAAAGCTGATATCGATTATGTGCTTGGTGTTCTGAAGAAATACAAAGAAAATTAATAATAACCCCCTTATACAATAACGAAAGCCCCGACGGAATGTTAGGGCTTTTTTATATTTCCAGAAAAGAAAAATTATTTTTCGGATTTAATCAATTCTTCCCCAATCTCCTCAACCTTCTCAAAAAACAAGGTCGGATTCAATTTCTTTAATACCTCAGGATTAGTATAGTATCAGGCAAAATATGTTCTATATCGTACTTGTCACAAGCTCTGGACTAAGATGTACTTGAGACATGCCGAAGGTTATCATTTCTTTAATGAACTATCTTTTAATCTTATTTTCAAGTTTCCGACTTATGACAAGTACTCACATTAATAGAGCATGTCTTAAGTGCATCGTAAATGGAAACGTTGGATATTTGTGTTAGGAAAGAATGCGAGTTCCCCATAAATCATGCACAATTTTTTAACATTTTGTGCACGACAAAGGATTCATGCACAGCGATTGTGAGTAAGAATTAGGTGATGCATAAAAAAATGCATTGTATTGAGTGCGTTTACGGGTCGGAAAATAAGGAATTCCCTATTCAGGATTTCTGGTTTTTAATCAATTCTTCACCAATCTCCTCCACATTCTCAAAAAACATCGTTGGATTTAATTTTCTCAATGGTTCCGGGTTGGTATATCCCCAGGAGACAAATCCTATATCGAGCCCCACATGTCGCGCGGAATCGAGGTCGCGCATTTCGTCTGCAATATAGATCGCTTCTGAGAGAGGGATTTTACACTTATGAGAAATTTTCTTAAATTTGGCCTCTTTGCCAAACAGCAATACACCGCATTCAAAATCTGAGATCAGGACACTCAGGTCTGGACCAAGCACGGATTTCACATTTTCCTGGGAGTTAGTGCTTACCACGGCAAGTGAAAGTCCCGCATCATGCAGTTTGTGCAGCATTTCAGGAACAGCCTCAAAGAGCGTGATCGTATGGATCTCTTTTTTCATGAGTCCACGCATATGCTTTGCGATCAGGGGGAGCTTAAGTATTGGAAATCCAACGTGTTTGATCATGTGCTTGGCATCGAAATTACGGAGGTACTCAACCTCATCATCCGTGATATTTTTAAAACCGTATTTGTCAGCAACAGCACGGATATTCTTCACGAACCAATGAAAGGTATCCGCAAGCGTGCCGTCAAAATCCAGTATGACTAATTTATATTTCAAAAGACATCCTTTTCTTTACACCCCTGCAAGGAACGAAAGCATTGTTCATTTTTACCAAGCATTCAAAATTTCACACACAATCCGACGCCGACTTCCTTTACCGGAGCAACCTTTGCCAAGGCGCATTTCGAGTGAAAGTCTGTACAATGACAGGCATAAACTGAGGTAAGGTTGAGTTTTTTAATATATTCAGCAGTGCCGGCAAGCTGAGCTTTGGGAGGATTAAGAAGGTGCAGTCCGCCAATAATAGCGATAATCCGCTTCTCATCACAAACTTTTCTTGCATACTCGGTAATATTACATATCCCCGAATGGGAACATCCGGTGATGATAACCAGCCCCTTCTCTGATCTGTATGCAAGCGCAGTATCATCCGGCAGGAGGTCGTCTTGAGCTTCACCGGCTTTTCTTCCTATCGGGGGCATGGATTCAAAAAAGAACTCGCGCGGTATCTCACCAAGAAAGACGAGATTTTCTGTAAGCATAACGGGATCTTTGCTAAGCTGTAAAGCAAAGTGCGAACGGGCTTTATTTTCGGAGAGCATCGTGCCGATCTCACCCACGCCTTCGACAAAAGTGCTGACAAATATCTTTGGGTGTGCAACAAGCAGTGGTTTTTGGAAGTCCTGTTTTTCAAGGGGTGCTTCAGTATATTCGCGGATCAGCGTTTCGATGCCCCAGGTGTGATCGAGATGGCAGTGTGACAGTACGAGATAATCAAGAAACTGCAGATTGATTCCCATTTTTCGGGCATTTTCAAAAAAGATACTGCTATAGCCGCAGTCAAAGAGAATCCGTTTTTCCTCATCCTCGATAAAGTAGGAAAGTGCCGGTTCGGCAAGGAAGTAGCGGTCGATATACGTATTGTTGTCCACAAGAACAGTAAGCTTCATGTAATACTCCTGAATTGCGGAAATATTTTCAATATTATGTTTGTTGTCAAATAATTAAATGGTTCATGGCTGATTGCTCTTAAAACAACATCCCGACACCCCCCTGTATCCCTTTTGAATTAAACTTAAAATCGACATTGCCACAAACTCGAAGAAGGACTTTTCTGAAGATCATATAATTGAACTTATATGTAAATCCATTATAATCCTCATTCCAATCTTCCTTATAAGTATAACCGAGCATTATCTCTGAAATGTTATCATTGAACATGTAATGAAGGTTAGCAGTAATGCGGCCAAAAAACATGTCGGATCTGTAACCGGCAGAGAAGTAAAGCTTCTTTATAATGCCATATTTTATTTCAACCGCAGGCTGCCATAACTTCAATCCGGATTCCTCTCCTTTGCTGAGGATACATACGTTTATGCCGAGCTTCAAAGCGAAAGATTCATAGAGTAATTGAGTAGATGGCTGGATAATAATCCAACTTTCTTTATATCCGTAGTATGAAGTATGATCATCCTTAAGATACCATGCATTGAGACCGAATCCTTTGTTTTTTTGCATGGGATTATATCCAATCGATATGATTTGATGTGAATTGATAGAATCAAAATAAAGTTGATTCTTACCATACATAACCATCAAATAATGTATGGGCGTAGAGTCCTTCTCTGTTTGCCCGTATACAACGGAACAGGACAACACGATTATCATCAAAAGTGCTGTTACAATTTTCATCTTTCTCCTTCCCTTGGCGAGAGTATTTTTTCTATATTATGGTTGAGATACTTCCTTGCAGCTTATCTTCCAATATTCCATAAAAAGTAATCCGGGGTTTTCATCCATTTCCATGCATTCTGCTGTTGGCGCCTGGAGCACCATTCCGAATAATAAAGGTTCTTCAGGAGCAGGTTCTAGCGGAACATCAACATCCACCTGGATGAGATAACGGAATGGATCTATATTACCGAAAAAGTATTCGATAAAATCTGTTTGCTGTTCTTTTGTAATCGTAATAATATATTTTGCTGCTTGTCCGACAGAAGTGTCGACCGGTATCCAGCCGTAGTTTGGCATGAAAATATGCGCCCAGAAGTGGTCACCGCAATGTGCTGCGCTCAGTGGGAAAAGCTGCATGCCACCGGAAGCACGAGCAGGAATTCCAACTGCACGACATAGTGCGGAAAAGTACATGCTCTGCGCACCGCAGTCGCCATAACCGTGTTCGTGAACAAAGACGGATTCAGGGATTTTCAATGCTTCCAATGCCACATGTGGCATATAGCTGTAATCAAGGTCGTACACAATATGATCATAGAATTTCTTTGCGATGAGATAGGGATTTTTTTCATCTCCGGCAATTTTTCTTGCCGTGCGTATAATTTCCGGTGTGATTGCAATATTTTTGTCTGATGCCGTATATTGCTTATAAAGCAAGGAAGTTTTATCATATTCACCAACTTTTTCCGGATGGACATTGAATCGAACTTCATAAGAGGTATAAGAAAATTTAGCACCGATACGTATGCTGTCCTGGATTTCTTCCAGCGGGAACTCATAATACACATACCCGATATCGCCATCAAGCTGAGCAGGATATGGAATGTATTCTTCGGAACAGATAGATTCAATCACAATATCTGTCTGCGATGAATTTGAAAGCGGGAGCGGCATCCAGACACGCAGTACTCCTTCATCCGGGAATGAATCTCTTGGAATGGAGAGATAGGCATCGAACTCGAAAGTAAGTGGACTCGAGAGTGACTGCCAGGAGGGAATATCATCCTTTTCATACAAATACTGAGACATGATGTCAAAGATTTTCCCCATTTTTCCCAATGCCCCTTTTGCTTCTTCGGTCATGAAATCAGGATAAATATGATAGAGCGTGTTCAAAAAATGGTCGAAGTAATAGGTTTCTCCACCGATCTCAAGATGTGCCAGGCGTCCGTCTGCGATGACCTGGTCGATACGTTCGTCGGATGTATCCGGGTACTTCTCTTTGATCATTTTCCTCATCTCTTCTTCTGTGTGAGTATAGGTAAGAGTTATTTTTATCATCCGCGTGCATGCCTGGCGGCACTGATCTGCAAGGGCAATATCATCTTCATTGAGTAGCTCCTGCCGAGCCTGTTTATAAAGCTCAAGGGCGTTGAAATAGTCGGCTTTTTTCTCTAAATTCTGTGCCTGCATGTACAGGGTTTTGCCTTTTAATAACTCAATTGCAGAAAGTGAATTGCATACAAGGATTAGTGCAGTAACAAGTGTTAAGGAAACAAGGATCGTCTTTTTCATATAAGTTCCTTTTTCTTCATTATTTTTTCCTTCGTTTATGTGTTTTAACAAACTTTGATATGTGATTTATGTCAATAAATTGAGCAATTTCTGTCCCGGTGTTTCAAGCTGGAACGCGGATAGCGAGAGAAAGCTCTGTTTTTTTTAAGATAATAAAAGAACCGCCCGAACAATTTCAGGCGGCTCTTTATGCTTGAGTGAGAGAGAATTTATTTGTTCAGATATTTATTTATTGATTCGGCAGCATCTCTGCCGTTGCCCATTGCTTCGATCACAGTAGATCCTCCGGAGAGTGCATCACCACCGGCAAAAACACCCGGAATATTTGTCATGAAGTTGTCATCGACCTTGATCCCGCCCCAGGAATGGGTTTCCAGTTCGGGAACATTGCTCAGGAATAGTCTGTTTGGTGTCGTGCCGAGAGCATTAATGATAGTATCTACCTCCATTATGAATTCAGATCCCTCAATATTTACCGGTCTTGGGCGTCCGCTTTTATCGGTTCCCTTGAATTCGGTCTTTACCATTTCGATACCGGTTACCCAACCGTCCTCATTACCAAGCATACGGCATGGAGAGATCATTTCTTTGAATATGATGCCTTCTTCTTCTGCATGATGGATTTCTTCTGCACGAGCAGGAGCACATTGCTTTGTCCGCCTGTAGAGTATATACACTTCTTTTGCACCGAGACGTTTTGCACAGCGTGCCGAATCCATTGCAACATTTCCGCATCCGATCACACCTACTTTATTTCCACAAAATATGGGAGTATCCCAGCTTGGAAATTTATACGCTTTCATCAGGTTTACCCTGATCAGGAATTCGTTTGCTGAGTACACGCCTTTTAGTTTTTCTCCTTCGCAATTGAGGAATCGTGGAGCACCTGCACCTGTTGCGAGGTATATCGCATCGTAATCCTTTTTGAGTTCTTCGAAGTCCACATTCTGTCCCACGACTTGATTGAGTTGGATGTCCACACCGATTTTTTCTAGATAGGAAAGTTCATAATCAACTACATCTCTCGGTAATCTGAACGCGGGAATTCCATACTGGAGCACACCACCAGCCATGTGCAGCGCTTCAAATATTGTCACATGACAACCAAGCTTACGAAGATCGACAGCGCATGTAATACTCGCTGGACCAGAACCCACAATTGCCACCTTTTTTCCATTCTCTTGCGGAGTGGTTTCGTCCATGAGCTCGTTGTCACGTGCCCAGTCTGCGACAAATGCAAACAATTTTCCAATATTTATTGGTTGCCCTGTTTTATCCAGCACGCATTTTCCTTCGCATTGATCTTCTTGTGGACAGACCCGGCCTGTCATTGCAGGAACAGCATTGTCTTTTTTGGAAAGAAGGAATGCTTCTTCGAATTTTTCATCAGCAATTAAATTTATAATATCCTTAATATCCATTCGGACAGGACATCCCGTTTCACACAGAGGTACTTTACATTGAAGGCATCTTTTTGCTTCTGCCACCGCTTCCTCTGCAGAATATCCAAGAGGAACCGAAAGGAAGTTCGTGATCCTGACTTCTGGATCCTGCTCGCGCATAGGTATTCTTTCCTGTATAGCCATTATACCACCGCCTTCATTTTTTCATTGTAGCATTCCATTGCTTCTGCTTCTTTTCCCTTGAACATAGCCAAACGGCTTATTGCAGCTTCCCAATCCACCTTGTGTCCATCAAACATGGGACCGTCGATGCATGCGAGTTTCTGCTCTCCATCTATGAAAACACGGCATGAACCGCACATTCCGGTTGCGTCAACCATTATTTGTCGAACTGTTGTCATAACAGGGACATTATATTTTTTTGTTAATTCGGATAGTTTTTGTAATGCAGGTATATCACCTCCCGCAAAGACCATATCAATTTTTCTTTCCTCCAACAATTCTTGTAACACATCGATCATGTGCCCTTTTCTACCGACAGAGCCATCTCCTGTTGCAAGGATGTATTCATCTGCATCTTTTTTTGCTCTTTCTTTTTCAGGATATACATCTTCTTTTGTAGGAAAACTCTGGATGGAAATCACATGATTTCCTTCAATTTTTTTTAATTCTCTACACATTGCATTATTTTCTGCGTGCCCGCATACGAGATCTGATGCAAAAACAACAGTGCCATATTTCTTAAGCGGGGGAGGTGTTCCCATGGGTCCGATCACTTTGTAAAGCGCATCACCCACATTCCATGTATCCAGTTCGCGGGATGTTTTTCCAAGCCGCTTGATATACATGGTGATCTTATCTCCTTCTGCCTTCTCGATGGACATCGGGATCCTTTCACCATTGGATCTGGTGATTAGCACAGCGAAATTACCGGGCCGGAATTTCTTTGCCACCTTAGGAGCAATGACATCAATGACATAATCAGCAGCATTGAGATCTTCCTTACGTGTAATAGTGTGTTTCATGTAATTCTCCTTATTATTTGTTTATTGCTATATTTGAATAATTTGATATACATAAGAAAAAAAATTTACCCTTCTATGATTTTGATAACTTCAATCGCAAACTCATTAACCACTTTATAGCAGACCTGATTTCCCTTGCGCATACTGACGCAAATTCCTGCTTCTTTGATGGTTTTAAGATGTTGAGATATAGTCGATTGCGGGAGCCCCATTTTCTTCTGACAGGAGGAAACATTACATTCGTCGTGATACAGTCCGATCACAATCTTCAGTCTGTCTGGATGAGAGAGTGCTTTTAATATTTTGCACGTTTGGTCAATATCGTATTTCATGATTTTTTATAAGAATTAATTTTTTTTGATAAAGAGCGGACGTTGTTTTTGATTGTCAAATTTTAATCAACAGAATTCCTCGTGGCTTGCTACGGGGATAGTCAATTTTAAGAATTTTCTTTATTCAATTATTATATTATTCTCCGATCCAACCCGAATTAAACTCGAAGCTCACGCGTTGAGCTACAAAGATTTCACCGCTATGCGATTGTGTCCTTTTAAAAGACTGGCTGATTAGTATATTTTCAGCTTCCTAGAAGCAATATATTTGTAGCCGAATTGTGCCAAGGCGAAGCTTTAGTGAAGACGGGTTAGCTTTCGGTGTGAGAAAGCACAGATTTCAAGCTACGTAGTAGCGACATTGTGTTCACAAAGTATTTTAAAATTAATCTCTGCCCCAAGGTTTTAAAATTTTTTGAAGGCAAGCGTGTTTTTTGCAAGAAATTATTTGTGTTGACAGAAAAAAATTATTTTAAATCATTTTGGATAAATGTTTTCTATGGGAAAAGTAAAATAAGAAATGAGGTTATATTGCAAAGATATAAGAGAACTAAATTGATAATATTGCAGTATATTACAAGTTATAATGTAAATATGTTGCAATTATCAAAAAAACCATTAAATGGGTACAAAAAACAAACGGATGATTTACTGAAGTCACTATATGAATTTTAATGATAAGCTCTTCCATGGTTGTTGATCTGATCCATAACGCCGCACTTCTGGTAGCGCTGAGCGCTTTTTACAGCCTGCTGACACGTTTCCGCAGCAAGAGTCCGCTGTGGGGTAGGCTTTTTCTGGGATTACTTTTTGGAATTGTTGCGCTGGCAGGCATGAAGATGCCGTTTCACTACGCTCCCGGTATTATCTACGATGGACGATCCATTATTTTAATCCTGGCGGGTTTGTACGGCGGCGGAACAGTGGCTATTATTGCCACACTAATAGCAGGCATTTATCGTGCTTTAATGGGCGGCGCCGGCGTCTGGGCCGGACTTGCAACCATCGTCGTAACCCCCCTGATCGGTTTGTTCTTTCGACGAAAGGTCGATAACCATCCGGAAAGATATGGACCGCTTTCCCTCTTTGGCATCGGAGTTGTTGCTCACATTGCCATGCTGGCGTGTCAGTTGCTGCTGATACCATTACCAACCGGATTTACCGTGATTAAAACCATTTGGCTGCCAATCATGCTGATCTTTCCGGCAACCACGCTGCTTATCGGACTCCTTCTCAGGAATGAAGAACAGCGTCTGGTCACGCAACGTAAGTTGGAGGAAAATCAGGGACTCCTTTCAAAATCGCAGGCATTAGGCAATGTGGGGAGCTGGGAGTATGACATCGATCAACAAAAACTCACATGCTCGGAGCAGGCCTACCGCATTTTCGGGGTCGAGCCAGAAAAATTTGAAGTTAGTTATGAGAATTACTTGAACGTGATTCATCCAGATGACCGCTCTATGGTGGATGAGGTATACCGGAAATCCAACCAGGAGGGGAAAACCGGCGGAGAAATTGAACACCGAATTGTGAATCCATCAACAGGGGAAGTGCGATATATGTTCTCCAAGTGGTCGCATATTCGAAATGACGAAGGCAGAGTTGTGCGGGTGATCGGTTTTGTACAGGATATTACAGCGAACAAGGAAGCCGAGAATCGGTTGCAAGCCGCTCACGATCGTCTGGTCGATGTTCTTGAAAGTATGAACGATGCCTTTGTCTCACTGGACAGAAACTGGTGCTATATCTATATGAATGCAAAGGCGGGCAAGATCTTCGGCCGTGATCCCAAAGAGATAATCGGCAAGCATATCTGGACGGAATTTCCCGAGGGCGTGGGTCAGCCCTTTCATCTCAACTATGAAAAAGCGATGAAGGAAAGAGTTTTCATACGGATGCAAGAATATTATCCGCCCTATAACAAGTGGTTTGAAAACAGGATCGTTCCCACTGAGGAAGGACTCGCTATATTTTTTACCGATGTGACAGAACGGAAAAAGTCAGAGGAAACATTAAAGCAATCAGAAGAACGATTCCGCAGTTTGTATGAAAATGCCACTTTAGGTCTCTACCGAACCACTCCGGACGGCAAGATTCTTCTAGCAAATCCAGCTTTAATCAAAATGCTCGGTTATTCGTCTTTTGATGAACTTGCCCGAAGAAATCTCGAAAAAGAAGGTTTTGATCTCTCATATTCCCGTAAACATTTCATTGAAATTATCGAAAAGGAAGGTGAAGTAAAAGGATTGGAATCTGCCTGGACGCGGCGGGACGGATCAGAGATTTATGTCAGGGAAAGCGCTCGCTCCATTCGGGATTCCCACGGTAAAATACTGTATTATGACGGCACTGTAGAAGACATAACCGAACGCAAACAAGCGGAAGATGAGATTACTAAACTTTCTAGAATAGTTGAAACTACAAGTCAGTACATTGTATTAACAAAAATTGATGGGACTGTAGTTTATGTAAATAAAGCATACCTTGATGTAAG
>JAGHCS010000079.1 GCA_021160355.1 Candidatus Cloacimonadota bacterium | reverse complement strand
CGCCGCACACGCAAACCATTATGCGTAGTATCCAATAAAATAATAATGGGATTTTAATGATTAAAAATTTCTTCAATATCTTCTTTAGGAATTTAAGAAAGAACAAGGTATATTCATTTCTGAATATCTTTGGCCTGGCTATCAGTTTAGCTTTGGTTTTCCTCATTGTGCTTTATGTTCGCTACGAAACATCTTGCGACGCCTATAACAAAAAAGCTGATAGGATATACCGAGTATTAACTCATAGGAAAGATCTGGATTGGTTAGAGCCGGGGACATCATAACTCCTGGCGCCTGTGTTGCGAGATGAATATCCTGAAGTAGAAGCAGCTGCCCGTACAAGAGGAATTGCCGCAGAGATAGAATTCAATGAAGAATTTGAATGGAATTTCTTTAATTGCGTTGATCCTGAAATTCTTGATATTTTAACGTTAGAATTTGTGTATGGCTCAAGAGAAAATGCTTTAGCTGAACCATATGACATTCTACTTTCCGAGACAAGAGCAGCTAAATATTTTCCCGATGAAAATCCGGTTGGGAAAATTCTATCAGCAAAAATTTGTGGAGAAATTATAGATTTTACTGTAAAAGGTGTTTTAAAAAACGCACCTACAAACTCCACATTCTTGAAGCCATTTCTTGTTAACATAGACATTGCAAAGAAATTTTTCCAGTTTATCCACCAGAGATATGATACCGGTAATTATGAAGAACAATGGTATTCAAACTATTATCAAACCTATATTCTGCTAAGAGAAAATGTTGATACTGAAGTCTTTATAGATAAAATGAACGAGATTCCCGTCAAATATCATGATGAAGAAATGCAGGTTTCTTATGATTTGCAGCCCTTGCGGGAAATATATTTTCATTCAAATGAATTAACCAATAATCCTACTCGGAGTGGAAAACTTTCTGATATCTATTTATTTTCGAGCATTGCCTTCCTGATCTTGTTTATCGCTTGCACGAATTTTATCATTCTTTCTACAGCTCAATCCTCGCTGCGCTCCAAAGAAATTGCCATGAGAAAAGTAGTAGGAGCAGAAAGAAAGAATCTTATAAAACAAATTTTGTTTGAATCTGTATTTACTGCATTTATATCCTGTTTGATCGCTGTAGGTTTTACCTATTTGTTTCGACCTACAATTGCAAAGTTTCTTCATACAACCCTTGAGATTCATTATATCAAAGATTATCTATACCCTATTTCTTTGCTTTTGATCACATTGTTTGTTGGTATAGCGTCCGGCAGCTTTTCAGCATTTCATATATCTCGTCTCAATCCGCTGATAATTTTAAAAAGCAGAATCGCAGCAACGAGTTCGAAATCTCTTTTTCGCAGGATTGTGATCTGCTTACAAATGATCATTTTCATTTGCTTAATATCGTCATCCATTATTATTTACAAACAACTTCATTTTTTCCGAAATACTGATATGGGATTTGATAAAGAGCAGCTTTTAAGCATGGAATTGACGGGTGGAGATTTCAGTGAGCATTACGACGCATTTATGACAGAGTTATCCAAATGCCCGGATATAATCGATGCAGCTGGCGCTTTCTGCTTACCGCCGGATGATGGGCGGATGTCCGGTAATATTCCTCTCTTTGATAATCCGGAACAGTTAATTAAAGTAGAAGAATGTTGGGTGTATTACAACTTTTTTGAAACATTCAGTATCGAATTGGTAAGCGGCAGGTTTTTTTCCAGAGAATTTGCGACTGATTCGCTAAACGCAATAATTTTGAACGAAACTGCGGTAAAACGATTACATGTAGATGAACCCATTGGAAAGTTTGTAGATAACAATAAAATAATAGGAGTTGTAAAGGACTTCCATTATCATAGCTTATACTATGAGGTTGAACCAACAATTTTCCGATTAACCCCCAAAAAATCAATAGACGGTATTGCTGTTAGACTATCACCATACAATGTATCTGAAACAATTGAATATATCGAGCGTATATGGAATAGTTTTAACAAGGGCGAGGATGCTCCTTTTCAATATGGTTTCATCGATGAGGAAATTAATCAAATGTATTGGGAAACACAAAATTTTGGTAAAGTAATAAACTACTGCACACTCTTTGCTATCTTCGTGGCATGTCTTGGACTCCTCGGTCTTACAATGTTCATCACAAAACAAAAATCAAAAGAGATCGGAATACGTAAAGTATTCGGTGCTTCCCCTATCAGGATATTGAAACATCTCGCAAAAGAAATAATCTGGTTAACCATAATTTCAACTGTTATTGCTATCCCGATAGTTATTTATTTGATGAATAAATGGCTTTTGAATTTTGCTTATAAGACAGATATGAGCTTTTGGATATTTGTAATTGCTGGTGTTGCAGGCTTATTTATCTCATTATTAACAATGAGTTTCTTCTCAATAAAAGCATCACTTGCAAATCCGGTTGATACAATGAAGTATGAATAAGTCATTAATACTACCCATAACACGCAGCTCCGCTCTTCAAGCGTGGCAGCTGCCAACCATTACATGGCATTTGTAGAGAGGAAATATAATGAATATTACTGATATTATCTCAAATTCTGGAAAACCTGATATTTATAAAAAGGGTAGTTCGTTTATGTGGACAGATGAGCATATTTCAAAGCAATTATTGAATATACATCTTAATCCGGACATTGATTTAGCAAGCAGAAAATTATCAACAATAATAAAAACAGCAAACTGGATTTTGAGTACACAAAAAGAAAAGGGAAAATTAAATATTCTAGATTTGGGTTGTGGTCCTGGTTTATATTCGGAAATTTTTGCAAAAAAAGGGCACAATGTAACAGGTATAGATATTTCAAAAACATCAATTGAATATGCTAAAAAATCAGCTTTTGATAAAAAACTTAGTATAACATATCATAATGCAAATTATCTGAATATTGACTTAGAAGCAGACAAATACGATTTAATCGTATTAATTTACACAGACTTGGGAGTGTTAATACCGAAAGAAAGGGATATTCTTTTGGATCTGATATATCGAGTTCTTAAAAAAGGTGGAACTTTTGTTTTCGATGTTCTTAAAGACAATGAATTAGAAAAACGAATATCTCCTAAAAGTTGGGAAGCTGTAAGTAGTGGTTTTTGGAAAGCTTCTCCATACATTGCACTTTCAGAGTCGTTTTTATATGAACCGCAAAAAGTTATTTTGTTTCAACATATCATTGTTGATTCAGATGAGAATATTGAAACGTATCGTTTTTGGACACATTTCTTCTCTCAAAATGATGTTAGAAAGATACTTGAAGTACATAAGTTCACAGACATTAAATTCAGAGAAGATGTTTTACCCAAAGGAGATATGTGGAGCGGTGATAATGTTATATTTAGTTTGTGCTCTAAAAACTGATGGAGCATTAAATATAAATGCCATGTAACATACTCACCTGCGGCTCGTTTGCTTCGGGAGATTTCGACGTGAACAGCGATGTCGAATACCTAATTTTGAGTAAGATTCTACTAGTGGTTATATGCAATATCGGTTCAATGGTTTGCAGAATTTAGTTGGTTTATAAGAATGAAAGAGAGCACAAAATGATTATAAGAAAAGCTGAAAAGAGACATGCTCAACAATTAGCCCACCTCCATATTGCAAGCTGGAAAAGCGCATATCGCACAATTATTTCAGATGAGATTCTGAATCAGTTGGACGAAGTAAAACGTGCTGAATCTTTTGAGAAATCATTTGAATTAAGATTGGGAGAAACGTATGTACTTGAAGAAAATAATATTATAGTTGGGTTTACTACGTTCGATAATTGCAGGGATGATGATAAGGGTATAACTACAGGCGAGATCTGGGGTGTGTATATTTCTCCGGATCATTGGAGAAAGGGATACGGCACTAAATTAACCGATTTCGCTGAGAGTATCCTTTTATCATGGAATAAGAACGAAATAGTCCTGTGGGTTTTAGAAAACAATTATGAAGCACGTGCATTTTATGAAAAAATTGGCTACAAGCTTGAGGGCAAATCGAAAATATTAAAACGCCTGGGAAATCTCAGAGCAGTCCGATATATAAAAAGATTGTGTTAAAAATGCGTCTCCCACTAATAAAATAAAAGTCCATCTACAACGATGAGCTTTATATTATTTTAGAATTAATTAACTTTCAGTACGTCCTCGATGATCTTTACAAAACTCTCTTTTGGAAGTGCACCTGTTACCATCTGTGGTTGTTCTCCAACCGGAATGAACAGGATCGAGGGGATACTCTGAATCCCAAACATGCCTGCAAGTTCTCGTTCTGCATCAGTATCGACTTTATATATGAGCACTTTGCCGTCATACTCATTTGCCAGCTCTTTCATAATTGGAGCAACTTGTTTACAAGGTCCGCACCAATCTGCGTAAAAATCTATGATGGCGGGTAGTTCACCTTTATAATTCCACTTCGTATTATTTTCATAGTCAAACACCTTTTCTTTGAATGTTTCCAAAGTCAGGTGTTCCGGCTTTATTTTTACTTCTTCAGCTATTAATGGCATTATCAGTATCAAAGCTAACAACAACAACAAGCCAATTTTTTTCATTTTTCTCCTTCGGGGAGTTTTTCAATTTCCCGAATAATCTAATTCACATTAAGAACATCTTCTATAGTTTTCTTGAAAGTTTCCTTTGGAAGCGCTCCCATCGCCATCTGCGGCTGAGCGTCTTTGGGTACGAATAATATTGAGGGAATACTTTGAATTCCAAACATACCTGCCAGTTCCTGCTGTTCTTCAGTATTTACTTTATAAATATCTAACTTACCATCATATTCTTGGGCAAGTTCTTCCAATATTGGCGCAACCATTTTGCAAGGAGCACACCAGTTTGCATAAAAATCGATAATTGCAGGTTTATCACCTTCAAATTTCCATTCTTTGTTTTTTTCATAGTCAAAAACTTTTTCTTTAAACGTTTCCAGTGTTAAATGTTCCATTTTTTTCCTTTATCGCAGCATAGTCCCGATTTTCGGAACGGAGCTGAATTTATTTTTTTTATTGATAATAAAGATAATCAAATAATACACATTGTCCAATAGAAAATCAAATTAATTGTCATTGATCGACTTCTTACAGAAATTTTATTCCTTATTGTTTTCACTTTATTGTTCTCAAGTTCTTCTAAAACACATATTCCATCAAAAAAGACATTTTTCCCGAACTGATCTTTTCGCCGAATTCAGAATTATTTTCTCCAAATAAAAGACTATATTTAAGTTTCAGATTTAAATTCTCAAATCGTGAATAATTGAATTCACCTCCGATCATTTCGCTTTTATCATTTATATTAAACAAAACGAAAACCGATGCTGTAAAATACAAAATGTCAAACGGTTCTGGCTGTGAGATTTTCGCATAAAGATAATCCCTCATCAAAAACTGCGCACTGAAACTCTCGCTTTGATATTTTTTGACAGTGGGTAATAGATCGGGATCTTCTGAAACTGCTAATTCTACAGCATCAAAGAAATTCTTCATTTGTCGGATGTCTAAACCTGCATCATTATGAAGATATTCAACGATCAAGGTGGTGTTTGATCCGAATAATATTCTCGTTCCAAATAGGTAATCATGAGTATTACTTGCTGTTGACTCAACAACGAAATCAGAATTCCACCAATTTGTGATCACATCTTTTTCAAATGCATACTCGGCATGAATTTCCCAACTCGGTAAAATATTTCGAGCAATATCAAAGCCGATCTTTTTGAACTTTTCATCTTTCATAAAGAGATAAAAATCAAGGTCAGTATCTTTGATAAGAAAATAGGTGTGCAGAACAAAGTTAACGCTCTCTCCAGCTTGGAAATCTTCATTTATATCTTTAGTTACAGGAACAATAACAGGTGTGACAGAAAAATTTTGCAGAATTCCGGAAAGACTTTTCACATAATCAAGCTTCATCACCCAGAAACCTTCCAAACCTGCATCTATATCGTTAATATCTTTCTGGCGTCCCACAAAAGATACGGGATTCCAAATATATCCCTTCCCCCATTTCACAGATTTTTTCCCGATTTGCAGAGAGAAATTCGTAGAAAAATCTGCATTCCCGAAAAATTCATAAATACTGAATTTATTTTCAAATTCATTGTTTTTCGTGTAGGAAAGCTGGTCTATGATGTCTAAAGTAAATTTAAATTTTGAGAATTCATAACTGCCTTTCAATTCCAACGAAGCAGTGTAAGAATCCCAATAATCTTTTTCTTCTTTGTTAAGAAAATTAAGCGAATATAATTCTGAGGATTTATTCAGCAATGTGAAATCCGGTTGAATTTTGAAGTTCACGATAAATTCGTAAGGTTTTTTTTCGAATTCTTCAAAATCGAATGAGTATTCTTGAGCAGAAAGAAAATTCAAGAAAAAAAGGAAAATGATCAGAAGTTTGAAAGTTGAAATTTTAAATTTGAAATTAAATTTCAGAAGCATCTGTTTTGAATGCGAGTATATCTTTTTCATTTTTCCAATTTTATTCCCTCAAATCCTTAATTTTATCCATATAATTCAATGTAAAAACCTCATCATCGATCTTTCTAGGTTTGATGTTTGCATAGATCATCACTGCCTTATAATCCTTGTGAAGCGGACTGTCCGTTTCCAAAACAGAAGGTCGAATTATGCCGTTCCCAAAATCTTTGATTTCCTTAAAATGAAGTGTTTTGATCAGCATTCCACTGGGTGTGTAACATTCAATTTTTGAAGGTGTTTTGTGCTCTACATTGACCCACATTTTCAATTGATCGTAAGCAACATTAAATGTCTTTGCCTGCAGTGTGAGCACTTTTTCACCCTCTTCATCAACCATTTCGATTACATCATATTCAGAAGTATAATCAAGCTGCATAATATCAGAATTATTAAAAATCCCACCTATCACGGATTGCAAACTAGTGATACGCATTGGTTTGCCGACATTTGGAATATACAGCCACATATTTTCATCCAGACGAAGTGTGGAACGACCGACTTCCGATTTTGGAGAAAGAAAAGTCGTTACCATTTTATCATTCCCCTTTTTCAGGACAAAAAGCACAAATTCTTTTTCAGTTCCGTTTGGTTCGATATTAATTATTTTTTTTAGAGATTCAAAAGATTCAGGTGTCAGATTTCTATCGATCTCTTTTAAAAGTTTGTTTCCGGCTTCACTAATTTCCTGTGCGAAAAGAAAACTTGTATTTATGGCAAGAATCAGCAAAAGAATTTTTCCTATTAAGCTTATTTTTTTAAACATTTTTCCTCCAAGTTTTAGTTTTGTCTCAAAGCTTCGATCGGCTCTAATTTTGATGCTTTAAAAGCAGGTTCCATAACTGCAATAATTGATACAATTATCACTATCAGTGCGGTTAATCCAATTTGAGAAATTGAAACTTCAGGTTGTAACAGAATAATGCTATTCCGACCGAAAGCGACTGTGAGATGAGAAATATTTACAATAAATATTGCGACAATGCTAACCACTAATCCGATAACTGAGCCAAACACACCCAAGAAAAATCCTTCAAATATGAACATCCAACGGATTTTTGAAGGAGGAGTGCCCATCGCAGAAATTGAACCGATCTCTTTGGTCCGCTCGTAAACTGCCATGATCATTACGTTCATAATACTTACCAGCACAATTCCAATAAGAATTATTTGAATAAATAGAGCCATCATATCTATCATCTGAGCAATATTATAAAATGGAGAAAGATTTTCCCACGTGTGAATTTCAAAGACATCATTTCCTTTTGGATTTTTGATCTCTCCCAATTTTTCATTTAAAATTCCATTAACTTTCTTAACATCGCCAAAGTCTTTCAAACGGATTGCAACTTCACTAACCTGCAATTCATTCATTCTTAATAATGCTTGCGCATCATCAAAATGGATATAACCATATTTTCCGGTCGGTCCCATCACACTTTCCATAATACCAGCAATCTTAAAATTCTGACCGTTCACAGAGCCGTCTGCATTAGTTGCCACCAAAACTATATCATCACCGATTTTTGAATCGAAACCTTTGGTGATCAGTTCAGGAAGAAGAATTTCGCCTTTTTTCAGGAAGGTCCCTTCAATTAAACGGTTTTCCAATAATGGAACAACTTGTGTCTCTTTTGCTGGAATGATGGCAGAAAACTTTGCACTCGTAGATTCCAGATAATTGCTCAACATTCCACCCAATAGAATTCGATATGAATAACTTTCTATTTCGGGAATTTCATCCAGTATCTTTTCCATCTGTTTTATCTGCTTTGCTTGTAATGCTTTATCCAGCGGTAAATTATCCATAGAACTTATGTAGCCCTTGGCATGGATTTGAATGTGTCCCAGCATTGAATCTGTGATCTCGCTGATCATAAAATTCTTGAACGAACCGGCAGTTGCAGAGAATAATAAAACAGCGAGAACACCGAAAGCAACTATCCCCATTGTAAGCAAACTCCGCCTTTTCTGACGATATAGATTTCTAAAGGCGATCTTGATTATATTATTCATCATTTGCTCCTTTCTTCACGTTTTGTTAAGGTGCCGTCTTCAAGGGTGTAAATGATATCAACTTCTTTTACGATTTTGGGATCGTGAGTTGAGAAAATGAAAGTTGTGCCGACTTCATGGCTCAATTTTTTCATTAAACTCATTACTTTGAAAGCAGATTCGTGATCAAGGTTTGCTGTTGGTTCGTCTGCCAGAACGATTTTCGGATCGGTTGTTAAAGCTCTGGCAATTGCCGCTCGCTGTTTTTGTCCACCCGAAATCTGGTTTATCAGTTTATCTTTTTGGTCCAGCATTCCCACTGCGTCGAGCAGAGAAAGTACTTTTTCTTTTCGTTCCTTTTGTGGAAGCGACTTCACCATTACCAGCGGATACTCGACATTTTCATAAACAGTGAGAACGGGGATCAGATTGAAATTCTGAAAAATAAATCCCAGGTGTTCACCTCTGAATTTTGCCCGTTCAATATAATCTAATTTGGTAATATCTGTACCTATTACTTTCAAAGTTCCTGAAGTTGGCTTATCCAGAACTCCGAAAAGATTCAGCATTGTTGTTTTGCCGCT
>JAGHCS010000248.1 GCA_021160355.1 Candidatus Cloacimonadota bacterium | reverse complement strand
GTTTTATTTCTTATGATTATTGTTAGCTTTGATTGCTTCGAGAGGGCATTCCTTGAGACACAGTCCGCACTCGATGCAATCATCAGTGATTATGTACTGTGTATCGTCTTCGACAATAGCTTTTTCCGGGCATACTTCTATGCACGAACCGCATTTAATACAATCTGAGGTTATTATAAAGCTCATAATACTCTAAATCTCCATGATTTCTTTTTCTTTATGCTCGACAATTTCGTCGATCTTTTTTGTAAATTCATCAGTGATTTCCTGAATTTCATCCAAACCATCCTTGGAATTATCTTCAGAGATGACACTGTCCTTTTCCAGTTTTTTGATATCATCATTTGCATTTCTGCGAATATTTCGAACTGAAATCTTTGCTTCTTCGCCGTGCTTTTTTACCAATTTGCCAAGATCTTTTCTTCTATCTTCGGTAAGAGGTGGAAAAGCAAGACGGATCACATTACCGTCATTTTGAGGTGTGATGCCGAGATCAGAAGCAAGGATCGCTTTTTCAATAACTTGCAGCATATTCTTTTCCCAGGGATTAATGAGTATCAATCGTGCTTCCGGTACAGAAATCGTTCCAACATGATTGAGAGGAGAGGGTTGTCCATAGTAATCAACAGTTATATCATCAAGAAGGGAGATATTAGCTTTTCCGGTACGAATCTTCATGATTTCTTTGTGAAGTGCGTCAATGGTCTTATCCATTTTGTCACGCGTGTCTTTGTAAATCGACTCTAATTCTTGCATTGTTAACTCCTCTTGTTATCCTCCGGTGTTGCATAACAACTGACAAATAACTGAGTGTGCAACATATCTGTTAATAGTTACTCTATGATACTTCCGAAATCATCTTCAAAAACAGCTTTGGAAATATTTCCAAGTTCTTTGATATTGAAAACTTTTATTTTTAAGTGATTATTTTTTGCCAGTGATATAGCAGTGAGGTCCATAACTTTGAGATTTAATTCAATATAATCAGTATAAGAAATGTTATTGAAGAGGGTGGCATCTGGGAATTTTATAGGATCTCTATCGTAGACACCATTTACTTTTGTACCTTTGAATAGAATATCTGCTTCGATTTCAAGTGCGCGCAAAACTGATGCGGTATCCGTAGTAAAATATGGATTCCCGGTACCGCCTGCATAGAGACCTATTTTGCCAGCTCTAAGAGCTGCCTGAGCTCCTTCAGAAGAAAAGCAGGTTCCAATCGATGCGATGGGTTCTGCAGTGAAAATTTCCGAAAGTACATGGTATTCACGCAATTTCTCATGAAGCACAATTGCATTTTGCACAGTTGCGAGCATTCCGATAGCATCAGCTTCGGGACGTCTCATACCTTCTATCGCAGAAGTAGCTCCACGGAAAAAGTTTCCGCCGCCTATGACAATGCCGAGTTCCAATCCCTTTGTGTGAAGATCAACTAGTTCTTTGACAATCCGTGTAACAGCTTCATTTTCAATACCAAATGAGTTCTTACCCTGAAGTATTTCTCCGCTGATTTTTAACAGGATTCTCTTGTATTTCACGTTACAGTCCTATTTGAAAGCGCGCAAATCTTTTAATGCTGATATTTTCACCAAGCTTCAATACTGCATTGGATATCAGCTCTTTTATTGTGATGTCCTCATCCATAACAAGGGGTTGATCGAGTAAACAATTCTCAGTATAATATTTTTTTAATCGACCTTCCACTATCTTATCAACGATATTCTCGGGCTTGCCGGCTGCAAGAGCTTGTTCTTTATAAATTTCCTTTTCTTCTGCTATGATTTTCGGATCAATATTTTCTTCAGAAATTGCCATCGGATTGGTCGCAGCAATATGCATTGCAATCTGATTTGCCATTTCCTGGAAATCATCAGTGCGTGCAACGAAATCAGTTTCACAGCCCAGCTCAAGTAGAACACCCAGTTTTGCACCCGGATGAATATATGCATGTATTATACCTTCGCTGGAATCTCTGCTTGCCTTTTTCTCGGCTTTTGCGATTCCTTTTTTGCGTAGTATCTTCACTGCGTCATCTACATTCCCATTTGCTTCGCCTAATGCTTTTTTGCATTCCATCAGACCAACATTCGTTTTATCCCGTAATTCTTTAACTTGTTTTGCTGTAATTTCCATAATAGCTCCGTATATTATTTTTGATGAACCAATCCAAGATGGATCTTCAAGCCGCGTTTTGATGAAAATGTTTTTCCACAATCTGGGCATTCAAAACGGGTTTCCTTTTTATCTTCGATATCTTCTGGTCCTTTTTTAGTCTTTTTTGGCTTTTTTTCTTCTTTTTTCGGTTTCTCTTCTTTTGTTTTTTTAGTTTCTTTAATTACTGGCTCTTCTATGATTTCCTCTTCAACTACTTCTTCTACCCCTTTATCATCTTCTATGACTTCTTTTTCGACTTCAACAACTTCTGCATTCTCATCTTTCTTTTCTACGTCAAACTCGGAAATATCCCCACCTTCAGTAGCGATCTTTTTACCTTCTATAACAGCATTTGCCATAATATCACAAATAAGATTTACAGATTTCATTGCATCGTCATTACCGGGTATCACATAATCGATACCATCGGGATCGCCATTTGTATCAACAATAGCAACAATCGGAATACCAAGATTTTTTGCTTCGCTTACAGCATTTTTTTCATAAACAATGTCTGCTATAAATAATGCTGCCGGCGTTTCTTCCATATCACGAATTCCACCAAGTGCGCTAAGGATTTTGTTATATTTCCTTTGCATTTTAAGCACTTCGAGTTTGGTGAATTTATTGATCTCACCGGTATCTTGCAGCTTTTCAAAATCATCGAGTTTTGAGATGCTCTGTCGGATAGTTTTCAGATTTGTTAACGTACCGCCATACCATCTGTTGCTAATATAGAACTCTTCACATTTTTCTGCAGCATTCTGAATGCCTTCCGAAACCTGCTTTTTTGTTCCTACAAAAAGTACTTTTTTACCTTTTGCAGCAAGTTCTCTGATAAAGCAATATGCCTGATTGATGGCTTCAAGGGTTTGTTTAAGATCAATGATGTGAATCCCATTCCTTTTGATGAAAATATATCTTTTCATCTTGGGATTCCAGCGTCGAGTTTGATGACCAAAATGAACACCAGCCTCGAGAAGACGTTTCATTTCAACGACACTCATGCGTGTCCTCCAACGGTTTTTTATTTTAACTTCATCGACACCACATTTATCCGATACTTTCGGACACCGTTTGCAGCTCAGAAGTTAATTGATTGAATATATTTTATCTCTTTGAATACTGATATGCTTTACGTGCCTTTGCAAGTCCGTATTTCCTGCGTTCTTTCTCACGTGCATCACGCGTAAGAAGTCCTTCTTTTTTCAGGATTCCACGCAGTTCAGGATCGTACTCCAAAAGAGCTCTGCTGATGCCAAGACGGATTGCACCGGCTTGTCCGGAAAGTCCCCCACCACGCACATTGACTTTGACATCAAATCTCTCTGACTGGTCAATAAGCTTGAAAGGTTCTTCAACGATCATCTCAAGAGTTTCTCTGCTAAGATAATCCTTCATCAGTTTTTTATTAATAATCCTTTTTCCGGTTCCTTTGGATAAGCGAACACGGGCAACAGCGTTTTTACGCCTGCCAATTGCATCAAAATATTGCATATATATTTCTCCTAAAATTAAGAAATTTTAATTTCTTCAGGCTGCTGTGCCTGATGAGTGTGAGCATTGCCGGTATAAATTTTTAATCTTTTGAGCATCCTGTCACGAAGCTTGTTCTTGGGAAGCATTCCTTTGACCGAATGATATATGATCTGCTCGGGTTTCTTCTCCCGCATCTGACGGAAAGATGTAACTCTCTGTCCGCTTGGATAACCAGAATATCGCTTGTACTCCTTTGCAAATTCCTTTTGACCTGTAACTTTCACTTTTCCTGCATTCAGTATTATTACGAAATCACCCATATCAAAGAATGGAGTGAAAGTCGGTTTATGCTTTCCCCTAAGAAGTTCTGCGACTTTGGTTGATAATCTTCCAAGCACAACATCTTCTGCGTTGATCACATACCAATTATGTTCAATTGCATCGACTTTTGGCAATGTCGTTTTCATTATGTCTCCTAAAAATTCTCACTTCGCTTATATAAATATATCTATGACATTTTCATCAAGTAGTGCCATAAAGTTTGTGCCCATAAACCCTTGTCAAGTTTAACAAACGCAAATAGATATTGGTTGTTAACGAGCTTTAAAACATAATCTTTACCAAAAAAAATGCACACATTAATTGGAGAAATAATAATAATTTTTATCTTCAATAATTCATCATTGAATGCATCCACTCACAAAATATATAAATGACAAATGGCACTTAATTTTGATTTCAATTATACTGTGTTTCTTGATATCTTTTTTCTTACTCCATCCTCTTTAAAAATTTATAGTAATCGCTGTCCGTGGTCATGATAATAGTATTTTTATTATCAATTGTTTTTTCATACGTTTCCAGAGTTTTCAGGAATTCATAAAATTCAGGATCTCTGTTATATGCATTTGCATAGATTTTGATAGCCAGGGCATCTGCTTTACCTTTGATCTCTTGAGCTCTCTGATAAGCTTCTGATTGAATTTGATCCAACTCTCTTTGCATTTTACCTAATATCTCGGAAGAATTCCCCTTTCCTTCCGACAGATATTTTGCAGCGATCTTATTCCTTTCTGAGATCATTCTTTCAAACACTTTTGACTGAACTTCCTGATTATAATTCAATCTTTTTATACGAACATCTATCAGGTTGATACCATACTCCGCAACTTTAACTTTTGCGAGCGCAAAGATGGAATCTGCAATTACCTGACGTCCATTAATGATTTTTACTTTTATCACATCCTCCAATTTACTATCAGAATATTCGGAAGTAAATGTCATTTCTCTATTGGAACTTCTAACAAGTTCCAGCAATATATTGGAGCTTATAACGTCACGTGTTATTCCGCTGATAATGTCATCCAGTCTGCTATGTGCATTGTATTCATAACGAGT
>JAGHCS010000208.1 GCA_021160355.1 Candidatus Cloacimonadota bacterium | reverse complement strand
GTATTTGGCAAATAAAGTAATTTTCATTAATTCAATATTAGAGAAAATCATAAGTATGACATGGGATTATGGTTATTCAATCATTCTCTATGTATGAAAATGAAAGGAGAAATGAATGAAAAAGATTGTGTTGTTTGTTCTTTTAATGTGTGTAATTACTTCTTTTGCAATTGCAAGTGAAGTAAGTTTCTATTACACAAGTCAAGCTCACCAGAAATACTGGCATTACACAGACAATGGTATTCGGTTTGATTGGTACAAGGGTAATGTTGGCATTGATTTGAATGCTACCCCGCTCCTAAGACAGAATCCATTAGTTTTGAATGAAGCCTGGATGAAATTTGGAGGTAAGACTTTTGGTGTAAAAGCTGGTATGGTATGGTATCCCTTTGGTAACTTCGAAAACCTGCCCTCTAAAGAAATCAGCATTTTCCAACCCACAGCTCTAGGACTCAAGGAATCTGCCGTGATGCTGGACTTCTGTGGAATGTTTGGTGATTTTGAATGGCAGGCATACTGGGCTGATGCAGGAAAAATTGCCTGGAATCAACCTTATGACAAACCAGCCTTCATAGGTGCCCGTCTTACGTATAGTATGGCTGATTTGAAAATTGGTGGTTCGGTTAAAGGTAAGAACCTGATCTCAAATGACAAGGACTATCCTGATGTTGGTAAAATTGTCGAATTTGGAGTTGATGTCTCCTGGCTTATTGCAAAAAGTGTAAAAATCAATGTCCAGGGATACAGCGTTCAAAAAGCTCTCACTGTGGATGAAACCCAGATGGATTTATTTGGTATTGTATCCTATGAAAAAGGATTTGATCTCCCATTTGTTAAATTAACTCGACCCTATGTAGGTTACTTCTCTAAAAATGGCATGGACGATAATAATATTGTCGTTGGTTTAAATATGAAACCTATGGAAAACGTATTCATGAAATTAGAATTCAACCATGACTCACTGGGTGATGGAAGTAATGTACTTACCCTTCAAGCAGGTTATGTATTTTAATTATGAATATTTATAATCCAATCTTCATTTATAATGAAAGATAAGGAGACATTTATGAAAAAATTTATTGTGATTCTTATCACTCTCCTTTTATTAGGTTCATATTTGATGGCTCATGAAGTAAGTTTTTACTATACTTCACAAGAACACCAGCGCTATTGGCATTTCAACGATATGAGACTATCCTGGCAGGGTGATAATTATTGTACTTCTTTTGGCATAAAAAGCCTTACTGAGACTACTCCGGAACTGACTGTCAACCAGGCGTGGGCATCAATTGACCTGTTTGAAACCTTTTATTCATATTTTCAAAAATATCCGTGGATAATTGGTAAAGTATCCTTTGGAAAAATGTATTGTGATTTCGGTTCTTTCCCGAAAGCCCCTTCGAATATTATAAGTATTTACGAACCATACGATTATAAAGGTGCTTTTGCAAGTGAACTAATGGTCAAGTTGTCCGTTGACTGGTGCGCTGCTCATTACTTCAGTCTTTATTGGGCTGATATGGGTAATGCAGCAGGAACAGTTGATGTACCATCAACATTTGGTGGAAGAGCGCAAACGAAGTATGTTGAGAACATGAGACTTGGTGCATCAGTGCGTGTGCGTGACGCCTTTGATGGTGATAACCACAAGTTTGATTATGGTGTTGATTTCTGTTACAAAATTGATGATATGTTTAATTTTGATCTACAGGCATATAATCTTGATGATAATAACAAGAACACCGATGACATCAATCTCTGGGGCATGGTCACCTATGAAAAAGGATTCATGGCTCCATATGTCAAACTCATCAAGCCTTATATCGGATATTTTTCGAAGAATGAGATGAGGGACTTTAACTTCATCGTTGGTCTCAATATGAAACCTATGGAGAGTGCATTTATGAAACTTGAGTACAATTACGATTCTATGAAGAAAACTGAAGTTGGATTTGTTAAGGATTTTGGTGGTGCTCTCACTCTTGAATTTGGATTCTTGTTTTAAATAAAAAACAAATATAAGTTTTACCCCGCCTTTGAGCGGGGTTTTTTATTGACCACTAAAAAATCTTCCTGAGATTTTGGAAAAAAAATTTTGGAGGACGCATGTCTGATTTCCGTATTTTGGTAATCAATCCGGGATCAACATCGACAAAAATAGCAGTATTTGATGATAATAAAGAAGTGTTAAAAAAAACAATCAATCATAAACTAGAAGAACTTTCTCCATTTGATGAACTGATCGATCAATTTGAGTTCAGAAAAAACATTGTTGAAAAATCTCTTGAAGAAAATAACATCCCTCTTGACTCACTTGATGCAATTGTAAGCCGCGGAGGTCTCTTGAAACCGGTACCAAGCGGAGTATTTGAAATTAATCAAAAAATGCTTGCTGATCTGAAAGATCCAACAATCTGCGGGAGAATCCATGCATCAAATTTGGGAGCTTTTATTGCGGAATCAATTTCTGATGAACTTCACATCCCATGCTACGTTGCTGATCCTGTGACTGTGGATGAAATGGAGGATATTGCAAGAATTTCAGGAGTTCCAGGAATAGTCAGGCAGAGTCTTTTTCATGCGCTCAACATAAGAGCAATTGCCCGTAAAACTGCAAAGAAACTCAATAAAGCCTTCGAAGAATGCAACTTGATCGCAGCTCATATGGGTGGCGGTATAAGTGTGGCAGCTATAAAGCAGGGAAAGGTCGTCGATGTGAATAATGCCCTCCTCGGAATGGGACCCTTTTCTCCGCAGCGCGCTGGTGCACTTCCTCTAGGTGGAGTAATTGATATGTGTTTTTCCGGCAACTACACAAAAGCCGAGATTGAGAAACTGTTTACAAAATCAAGCGGCTTGATCGGCTATCTTGGTACAGATAATGATATTGAAATAGAAAAAGAAGTTGCAAAAGGTAATGAAAAATATCGTCAAATCCTTGAAGCAATGGCATATCAAGTCTCGAAAGAAATCGGTGCAAATGCAACAGTCCTAAAAGGAAAAGTTGATGCAATATTTCTTACAGGAGGTTTAGCCTACGATAAATATCTCACCGGCTGGATTAAAGAGCGTACTGCATTTATTGCGCCAATATACCTCTTCCCCGGCGAGGGTGAGATGGAAGCTCTTGCTGAAGCTTGCTTGAGAGTTCTCTTGGGTTCTGAAAAAGCTAAAGTATATTAATCGTAAAAAAATATGAAAAAAGTACTTACTTATGGCACATATGATCTTCTTCATTACGGACATTTTCGTTTGCTGAAAAGAGCAAAAGAATTTGGTGATTACCTTATCGTGGGAATATCAACCGATGAATTCAATCTCATCAAAGGAAAAAAATGCGTGCAACCGTTCGCTCATCGCGCTGAAATCATAAAATCAATCAGATATGTCGATGAAGTAATACCCGAAAATAGCTGGGACCAAAAAATAGATGATATCATCAAGCATAAGGTTGATGTGTTCATCATGGGCAATGACTGGAAAGGTAAATTCGACTTTCTGAAGGAATACTGCGAAGTTGTATATCTGGAAAGAACACCTGAAATCTCTACAACCATACTCAAAGACCATATAAACTCAAAAAAAAATGGTAAAGAGAATATTAAAACATGAAAATAAGCGGTTTCTCTTTTGTTCGAAATGGAATAAAACTCTATTATCCTGTTGTTGAAACGATAAAATCTATCCTACCGCTTGTTGATGAATTTGTTATCGCTGTCGGCAAAGGTGATAAAGATGATACATCCAGAAAAAAAATCGAAGAAATATACTCACCTAAGATAAGGATCATTGATACAGTCTGGGATATTGAGAAATTTCCTCGCGGAATGGAGCACGCTCATCAAACTGATATTGCTAAAAATGCATGCATTGGGGACTGGCTTTTTTATCTACAGGGAGATGAGGTCATCCACGAGAAAGATCTGTCAATAATTCACAATCGATGCGAACAGTTATTAAATAAGTCTGAAGTCGAAGGAATGCTTTTTAAATATCTTCACTTCTGGGGAGATTACGAGCATTATCATAAAAGCCATGGATGGTATCCTTATGAGATAAGAATTATACGGAATGACCCTGATATTCATTCATGGGAATCTGCACAATCCTTCAGAAGAATTCCACATTTTGATGGCGTTCATTACAGACAACAGGAGAACACCTACAAGCTGAAAGTAGCACTCATTGATGCTTACGTATATCATTACGGGTGGGTTCGTCCCCCACATCTTATGCAAAACAAGCGAAGATACTTCCATACAAATCACTGGGGTTCCAAAAGAGCGAAAGAACATTATGATAAGCTGGATGAATATTTTGATTACGGACCTCTTGATCAAATTGAAGTGTTCCAAGGTACTCATCCTGCAGTAATGGAGCAAAAATTGTCTGAATTCGACTGGCAAGAGAAGCTTCAATTCTCAGGCAAACCAAATACTCTCAGAGAAAAATATAAGCATGAAAAATTGAGGAATAAAATCCTGACCTGGTTTGAGAATCATCTTAATAAAGGAAATCAAATCGGATATTTCAAAAATTTCATTCTTTTGGACGTTTAATTTAGAGATAATATTTTTTTTTACATCAATGCAATAATTATGGACAATGATAAATCTTCAATAATAGTGTTCCTTGAGAACAAGCCATTTCTGGGAAGGCAAATTGCTCAAATTCCCTTTTTCGAAAAATTAAGAAAAGAATATCCCGATCATCAAATCACAGGAGTAGCACCAAACGAAGCTTCTACATTCTATCTAAAAATATTCGGTTGCATTGATGAAACTGTATTTTATGGTGTCTATAAAGACAATCCCCGGCGCTTTACCGCACTTATCAAAAGCTTAAAATCTATATCTCCGACTGCTGTTTTTCAGCTTCGCAAGGAATCCTTCAGATGTAATATTTTAGCAAATAGAATACACTCAAGAAATACTATTGGTTTCACATCATCAACAAGTTTTTTGCTTAGGAAAAAATATCACTTTGATCAAAGTGAGTATCTGTCCTTCAATTATCTTAAACTCCTTAGAAAAACCGACTTTCAACCGGATAATTCTCAGACGCTTAGAGATGATCGTTGTTTAATCATTCCAGTTGCTGGCAGGATTGAAAAGATGTATGATATCAATAATTTCATAAAAATAGCAAGGGAAATCAAAAAATCAATACCTGTAGCTTTTGTTATCCAATCCAACTATAAAAATCTTTTAAATTCGCTGGAAGGTTTATCTGAAGAATTCAAGCTATTCATCGATCTTGATATTCAATCTCTCAAAGAATTAATAATCAGATCAAAATATATCATTTCTAACGATTGCGGTCCCATACATTTTGCTCATATCTATGATGTACCAAGGATTGTGCTGTTCAAAGACAAAGGGGACAAAGTTGGCGGTCCTGTAAGCCAGTGGTTTTATAAAACCCCATCATCACGAAACATAGTGTCCCCAACAGGAAACATCAATGATATAACAGCTGATGTAATTATCAAGAAATTTATAGAATTGTATAAATCAAATAAT
>JAGHCS010000260.1 GCA_021160355.1 Candidatus Cloacimonadota bacterium | reverse complement strand
GTAATGATGGATATGTTTTTACAGAAGTTGCTGATGAATTTGGTGTAGCAAATACACATGGCGGTTTTCATTCAAGCTGGGGTGATTATGATAATGACGGAGATTTGGATTTGTATTTGAATAAAAATGATGGTAATCCAAATTGTTTATATCGTAATGATGGATATGTTTTTACAGAAGTTGCTGATGAATTTGGTGTAGCAAATACACATGGCGGTTTTCATTCAAGCTGGGGTGATTATGATAATGACGGAGACTTAGATTTATATGTTACAAGTTGGGAAGGGTATCCAAATTGTTTGTATCGTAATGAAGTATCAGAAGGAAATGGATTTATTGAAACTAATGAAATGAAGGATATATCAGCAACCGGAATGGGTGGTAGTTGGGGAGATTTTGATTGCGATGGTGATTTAGATTATTATTTAGTTAGTGGATACTATAGCTCAGAACCAAATCGCTTATACCAAAATAGCAGTAGTGAGGATGGTAACCACTGGCTTAATATCAATGTGGCTGGAACGGTGAGCAACCGTTCAGCTATTGGAACGACAATTCGGATTGTTTCAGGTAATTTGAAACAGATGCGATATGTGGAATCATCGTCGGGTTATGGTTCACAGAATTCTCTCCCAGTTGAGTTTGGTTTAGGTGCTTATTCAATAGTTGACTCTGTAATTGTAAATTGGCCAAGCGGGATTAAACAAATTTTTACAGATGTAAATGTTAATCAGTTTTTGACAATTATTGAACCCTATTCCCCTGTTCAACCCATCTATCTTTCAATTCCTACAGAATATGCATTACCCGGTGATACTGTTCTTGTGCCTATAAACGTTCAATTCCCTCAAGATTCAACATTCACCTCTGCAGAAATTATTATTGGTGGATATTTGGGCTCATTAGAATTTCTTGAGTTGATCGCTGATTCCAGTTTGGTGGGTTATGCTGGGTGGATGTATGAGTCTAATGAAACAGATAGTCTGAATACTATATGGATGGCTGGTTCAGAACCGATATCCGGTGAAGATATTCTTATATGGATGAAGTTTGAGGTGGCTGATACCGGTGCTGGTTTTATTCCAATAACGCTTGAGGATGCCTTGTTTGACACGGGTGTAGTGCCTGTCGAGCTTACTTCAGGAGGAATAAACATAGTGGCTCTCATATATGGCGATGTGGATTTCAACGGATCAGTTCAAGCGTATGATGCCTCGATGATATTGCAATATTTGGTAGGTTACATTAACTTAGACGATCTGCAATTGTCAGTTGCTGATGTTAGTCTTGATTCTACTGTCTCAGCTTTAGACGCAACTTTGATTCTACAGTATGGAGTTGGAATTATAGACACTTTGCCCTATCAGCCGGGATCGTCCTACATTGCTAATGGTGATATAACAATGGAAGATCAGGTATATACCGGCGATCCCATTGATGTGCCAATAATAATCACAAATGCAGAAAATATTTATTCTTTCGAAGGTATGATTCATTTTGATACTGAGTGTTTAACATTAGCTGAAGTTTATTGGTCTGAATATTTGGACGGTTTTTGTATATGGACAGATGTTGAGGGAGGTGAATTTAAACTCGTAGGATCCGGAGCTTTGCCATATGAGGAATACGGTGTAATGGCAACAATTAGATTTTATCCTAAAAGTGTATTTATTACTTATGATTCTACAACCGTCTTTTTCAAAAATATAAAATGGAATGAAAATGATACTATGCATAATATTGCAGCATCAGTTATTACAAATAATTTTGGAGTTAACAATCCTCAAGAACCGGATTTGATACTTCGCCAAAATAATCCAAATCCATTTTCGTATAACACCAAAATTCAATATTCAATACCTTTGGAAAGCGCTGTCTCTCTGAAAATATATAATATAAAAGGTGAACTTATTGCTGATTTGGTTAATGAATTCAAAGACAAGGGTTCATATGATGTTTTTTGGGATGGCAGAGATAAATACGGAAATAAAGCTGTTAACGGGATTTATTTCTATAAATTTATTAGTGGCGACTCAGAAATAATAAAGAGGATGATACTGCTTAGATAGATTTGAAATAGGATATTGCCAGGATCACAATTTAAAAATAGCCTTCAGTTTATTTTTCAGTGATCCGGGTTTTTTTCTTTCGTCGAAATAACCTTCAAAATTATGGATGAGTTCTTCATTGTTTAAGATCCGCTTTGGGTTTTCATAAAACAGTATCTCGGCAAGTTTTTCAGAATAGTTCGAAGCAACAAGATCATAGGCATCTTTCATAAGAATTGGACGCTTTTGCAGACCGTGAACATCAGATGCAATAACATGAACACATCCTATTTTTAGCATCTCCAATGCGAGATATTTCACTGCATTGCCAAATACTCCCATGATACTGCCGCTGTTCATCTGTACATATATTTCTCTATTTACTATTGTAAGCAGGTGATCGATATTATTCATGAAGGGTGAAAACCGCTCCGCGTGTGCAATAATCGGACGAAATCCTTCCTGTTGAAAATTAAAGAGGATTTCCTCAAAGTTATCCGGAAACCTTTGCAATTCGGTCTCAATAAGTACATAATTACTGTGTGCAAGAGTGAGGTTTTCTTTTTTAACTTTGCTGATCAAGTCCGGCTCGCAATAGAGTTCTGCCCCGGAATGTAAAATAAGATTCAATTGGTTTTCCCGGATAAGGTCCTGGATTTCAATGATCTTTTCATTTATAATTTCACTTGTGTTTTCATATACCCCGGAAATAATATGTGGTGTGGCGACAAGTTCTGTAACTCCCTGATCTGCAAGTGCTTGTAATATTTCCAAACTCTCGTGTATATTTTGAGCTCCATCGTCGATTCCCGGAAGTACATGTGTGTGAATATCTATCATATTAATTATGAGTGGATTGCTTCTGCAAATTCTTTAATAAGATTAGTCTGGTCATTTTTTTCAATAGCAGTTCCGATCACAATAAAATCCGCTTCTGCAGCTACTTTTTCTCTGGCTTCTTCTGGAGTTCGTATGCCGCCCCCGATGATAATTGGAATAGAAATGTTCTCTTTTACTTTCTTGATCATTTCGGCTGGTACTGACTGCTTTGCACCACTTCCGGCATCAAAGAAAATAAGCTTCATGCCAAGATATTGTGCGGCAAGCGCATGAGATACTGCAATGTCATATTTTGTTCTCGGTATTGGCAAGCTGCTGCTCATGAACTGTACAGAAGTAAGTGAGCCGGATTCTATCAAAAAATATCCGGTCGGAATTGCTTCAACGTCATATTTTTTGATAAGGGGAGCTGTCCGTACTTGTTCGCCAATAAGCAGTTGAGGATTCCTGCTACTCATCATACTAAGGAAGAGGATCGCATCCGCATAAGGGGATACAAAATTAAAAATTCCCGGAAAGACAAGCACAGGTATCGTTACTTGTTCTTTGATGATCCTCACCGTCTCATTAAAATTATCCCTGACCATCAAACTGCCCCCAACCAGAATTACGTCAACGCCGCTGTGCTGGCATTTTTCAGCAAGTTTTGCAGATTCTGAAGGAGACTGTGTGTCCGGATCTATAAGACAAAAGAAACCTGCCTTTTTCTTATTTTTTAATGAATATAAAAATTGTAACATATTATCTTTCATTGCGCCACCCATAAAATAATTAAAAATACAAGCATATGTACTTTCATGAAACTTTCAGAATATTTTACTGTTTTTGTTAACGGCTTCATTATAAGAATAATCAAGTCAACCAGGATTAAAAAAACGATGCCAACTAATAATAAAATAAAGAATTTTAATGTATATAATTCCGGATAACCCCAAATAATTGTGAGTGTGAATCCTATCCAGAAAAGAAGTGCAAGCAGCAGTGTTTTTTTGTCACCCCACAAAATCGGGAGTGTTTTAGCTCCGGCAGAACTGTCGCCATTTTTATCTTCTATATCTTTTACGAGTTCTCTTATCATAGTATAGAAAAATGCACAGAGTCCTACAAAAAAAGCGTATCTGAGATTATTCGTGATAAAGCTGCCAAAGATAAAGGTAGAGGCGGTTACAAAAGCGACAAGGAGATTTCCCCAGAAATGTATTCTTTTACTTTTCATTGCGTATATAAAAAGTAGTGCTGAATTGAATACCGCAAGTGCGATTATCCAGGGATCGTGCAAAAATATACTGATAATTATTCCCAAAACAAAAAGACAGATCCCGTAATACTTTGCTTTTTTCGTAGTAATCAAACCCGAGGGTAATACCCTTTCTTTCCGGTTTATCATATCGATCGAATAATCATAGAGATCATTGATAACATAACCTCCGCCTGAAATTAGCGTTGCAGCAATACCTGCGAGTAGGGGGTATAGAAGCGGGAAAGCTGCCATTTTGTAATAGGCACCGAAGAGTACTGCGATCAATACGAAAAAAAAGTTCAGCGGTCTCAGGATGCGAATATATGCGAAGAAGGTTTGTATCACTATGGAATTCTGTCATGAATGCGTTCTACAATATCCATGAGAACGTTATTGTTTGGTATATACTTAATGATATTCTGTGCATCTTGGATGAGTTTCTGCGCTTGTCGCTTTGATTCTTCAATACCAAGAAGAGTAGGATAAGTAACCTTTTCATTGCGCTGATCCTCGCCGGATTCCTTTTCAAGCAGGTCATCAGCTCCGACCTCATCAAGTATATCATCTATGACCTGGTATGCAAGTCCGATATTCAGTGCAAAGTCACTTAACGCATTAGTGATCTGTTCTGTAGCACCCGCCAAAATACATGCACAACGCTCCGCTGAACGGAGAAGTGCACCTGTTTTTTTGAGATGAATATCTCTTAAAATATGCAGCTTAACTCTTTTTTGTGAAGAGGTTATATCCACAACCTGTCCGCCAATCATACCTCGGGTGGATGCCGCATCGATGAGTTCCTCAAGGCATTGGATCGCTTTTTTGCTGTTACGCAGTTTGAGAACTGTCTCGAATCCTTTTGTCATGAGTGCATCACCGGCAAGGATTGCTATTGCATTACCAAATTTCTTATGACAGCTCGGTTTTCCGCGTCGTTCATCTGCATTATCAATAAAGGGGAGGTCATCATGTATCAAAGATGCGGTATGCAGCATTTCGATTGCACAGGCGACGGGAAGTACTGGTTGCACAGATCTTTTATCACGTTTGTTCGCAAGCATCTCATAGGTCGCCAGCATCAATGTGGGACGGAGACGCTTACCTCCAGCCATCACAGAATATCTCATTGCACGATGAATTATCTCAGGTTTTGTGCTGTCAGAATCGAGATATTTTGAGAGAGCTTTATTGATAAGCTCTCTCCTACTATCAAAATATTTATCTAATATCAACAATCCTCCTAGGATAAATTTCCTGTCCCGAAAGGTCGGGATGAAAATATTGTAAAGTGTAGAAGCTGCAATTTCTTGTCAAATTTTCCAGCTTCAAATCGCGTTTAACTTCCTTTATAAAAGCGAAATGGGATCAATGTCAGTCTGCATTTTTATGTAGTTTGGAATTTTAACATTGCCCTGAAACCATTCGATAAAGCGATTAATATTTACTTGGTGTTCAGCTTTAATTATTATATGATAGCGATATTGTTTCCTGATCTTGCTTATAGGCGCAGGTGTCGGGCTGAGAATTATGAGTTTGTTTTTTTGAGGGTACTGGACGATTTTATACCTGATTTCATCCATAAAAGAACGAAGCCGCTCTTCATTGTTGAGAAGAAACAATATTCGAACTAATTTGGTAAATGGGGGGTAATGAAGCTCACGCCTGAGATTAAGTTCATACTCGTAAAAACCAAGAAAATTGTGTTTTTGAGCATATTGAATGCTGTAATGTTTCGGATTATAGGTTTGAACGATCACCTCGCCTTCTTTATCGCTTCGTCCAGCGCGTCCGGCGACTTGAATAATATGCTGGAAATTTCGCTCAGATGCCCTGAAATCCGGCAAATTGAGATTCACATCTGCGGAGACTATTCCAACTAAAGTAATATTCGGGAAATCAAGCCCTTTGATGATCATTTGAGTACCAAGCAGGATATCAATATAACCGTTGCGCACCTGGTCAAATATATTTTGAAAGCTGCTCTTTTTTGACGTTGTATCTGTATCCATTCTTGCAATTCTTGCGGTTGGGAAGAGGAATTTAAGATTTTGCTCGATCTTCTCAGTGCCTGGTGAACCAAAATTAAAAATATATCCACCGCATTCAGGACACTTGCGCGGCATCGAGCGTTCATAACCGCAGTAATGACACTTGATTTTCTTATTGCGGGAGTGATAGGTCATGCTGATGTTGCAATCTTTGCATTGAAGCACATGTCCGCATTTCACACACTGCACATAAGATGCATATCCTCTGCGATTTTGAAAGAGAAGTATCTGTTCTTTCTTTTTGAGCCGGTCCTCGATCTTGTCTTTGAGAAGTTTAGAAAAAATCTCCGTATGATCTTCTTCCTCACGCATATCAACTACTGTAAGTTTCGGCAGTATTTGATTCTTCACTCTTTTGGTCATTTTTAGAAGAGAATATTTCTCATTTTGAGTATTAAAGTAGGATTCAAGGTAAGGAGTGGCTGTGCCAAGAAGCACAACTGCATTATTGAGTTTACCTCTGAGTACTGCCATGTCACGAGCATTATAAAGGGGTGGTCGCTCATGCTGTTTGTAGGTGTTTTCATGCTCTTCATCCACTATGATGAGTCCTATGTTTTCGAGTGGAGCAAAAAGAGCACTCCGTGGTCCGATAACTATTTTTTTTTCGCCCTTTTTCAGAAGATTCCAGTAATGCAAACGCTCTCTGTCACTGAGCTTACTGTGCAGAACAGCGATGATGTCACCAAAGTGAGAATAAAATCTCTCAACGGTTTGCGGAGTTAAAGAAATTTCAGGAATGAGTATGATTGCAGTTTTCCCATGAGAAAGAGCTTTTTTCATAGCACGGATATAGACTTCGGTTTTTCCACTTGAAGTGACGCCATGAAGAAGGAATGCATGAAAAGTTTGTTCATCTATCCGTGCTTCGAGTTTTCCTAAAACTTCAGTTTGTTCTTCCGTCAACTCTAATGTAACGGGTTCGTGCTGTGTAATATCCGAAAAAATATCAGGATAAATTTCCTGTTTGTAGATTTCAATTATATTTTTCTCTTTTAATTTATTGATGATGCTATAAGAGAATTCTTTTGAAATGTCTGCCATGAAGATCGGCCCTGACTGTTTTTGCAGGAATTTGAGAAGTTCTTCCTGCTTGGGGCTGAGTGTTTCATCAGTGGTTCCTGAAAGAAGCGAGATGCAGTTTACGACTTTCTTCTGAATTTTTCTCTTATAGTGACGCTCGATCTCGATAAGTCCATGTTCTTCCATCTCGAGAAGATTTTTATAAAGAGGAGAAATTTTTGAATGTTTCAACTCTTCAATCGAACAGGAATTCCCATCCTTTTCTAAATATTTAATGATCTTCAGGAAATCTTTATTCTGGGTTTCTGATTTCTTCAGTACAATTTTTTGAATTGTATTAACATTGATACCCGCAGGCAGCATTGCCTTAAAGACAAGCCCGATAGGGCAGCGGTAATATTTTGATATCCATTCAGCAAAGGTAAGAAGCTCTTTATTAATAAGGGGTTTCTCGTCGATAATTTCATGGATATCCTTGATCTTGGCTTCATCATATGCAGGTTTCTCTGGTAATCCAATTATTATTCCAGTCTGCATCCGGTAATTGAAATCCACTATTATGCGCTGACCAATTTTGGGTGCCATATTCTTCGAACAAGAATAGGTGAAAGTGTCCTTGATATTAATCGGTAATGCAAGTTCGATAAAGATTTTCATAAATTATTTACATAAAAATTAAATTTTCACATTCTTGAAACATGAGCAAAACGTTTGCAACATTTGGCGAAGATACTGCTGTTCAGTTTCTTAAAGATAGAAACTACACCATCATTGAGCGAAATTATCACTCCCCGTATGGTGAGATAGACATCATTTGCAGCAAGGATGGAGTACTCGTTTTTGTGGAAGTCAAAGCTCGAAGATCACACTCATTTGGAGAAGCACTGGATGCAGTCACAGAGAGCAAGAGACAAAAAATCATTAAAACCACCTACCATTACATTGCAAAACAAGGTATCGAATTACCTGTCCGGTTTGATATTATTACACTTGATTATAACAAAAATTCAAAAGATTATTCGATCCGTCACATTAAAAATGCATTTTTCGGAGAGGATTATTGATCACTGCAGTTCGCTTTTGTCGAAATAAGGACCTAAATAATCTTCCCAATCAGGAACGGAAAATTCGAAATCATCATTGTCCACATACACTAGTTTATAATTTCCCAGTTTGGTGAAATCCACAAAAACATAAATACGCTTTCCGCCAATATAATATTTCCATATAATGTACGGTTTTGCATCGTATTCATAACTTTTATCAATAACTTCTTCCGGTTTTCCCTGGCGTATGTAGATCCTACCTCTGTCAGATTTCCAGCCATCACCATAATGAGAAAAATTCCTATTCGCATAGTTCACACGACGGATGATCTCTTCTTTATATTCATTCTGTTCTGTTTTGGGATTTGGATCATTTTGTTCCCAAAAACGCTTCAGAAATTCAACGCGTCCTTCATCATCAAGATTCTCATACAAGCTTTCTTCATAGTTTGTCAGAAAATATTTGGCATAACGATATTCTTTATCGATTTCCGCCTGTGAAATATCTTGCTGGTTTTCTTGAATGAAAATTAAATCATCCCGTGATGCAATTGGATCATCAGGATTATCTTTCGAGTAAAGGTTTAAAGATATACTGTATGCGCCGTTTTTCCATTCTGAGACAGATACCCATTTCCAGAATGGTTTTATCGTATAGGTAGATGAAAATTCCTTTTCTTCATTATATATAGAATTTTGATCTCTATCCTGTACGGTGAAAACCCATTTGCCTTCCAAAGGATTCTCCAAGGTTGAAACACTTTGAAAAACCTCAAAATAATATGTGAATCCCTTATCATTTACAAGATCGAAAAGGTGATTGGGATTTACAAGGAAGAGGACATTATTTCGTTTAAAATCCTGAAATTCTGCAGTTGAATCGCTTTGATGAAAAGAGCTTATTTCAATATCACTGAGATTCATATGAGTGTGATTCAGAGTATTCAATGTTTTTTCCCAGGTGATACTCTCTTCGTTTACACGATCCTGAATGTCAATTGAGAATTTATATAAACCAGGTGTCACAGTTGCCTTCATTTTATCGATGAAAAATTCATCATGATAAATGGATGTTTTATCCAGATCAACCCTGATTTGCCTGATAAAATCTTTGTTATAGAGTTCCTGCCCTTGTGCATTATAGATGTTGAAATTTACATGCAATTGTGCCATGAGGATATTATCCTGCGCAGTAAAATCAATATCTGAATCAAAAATTTTGTATGTTATCTCGAAGGTTGTGTTGCCGTTTGCAGCAGGGAAGCGGTTGCAGTCGAAATACACATTCAATTTCGCAATGAGAAAAATCGGAATCAACACAAACATAAGCGTCAATAAAAATTTATTTTTCATTGAAGTCCACCTT
>JAGHCS010000035.1 GCA_021160355.1 Candidatus Cloacimonadota bacterium | reverse complement strand
TCCTCCAGCAGCTTGATCAAAACAAGATAAAGCTCACCTGGCAGGATAACAGTGAAGGGGAGGTCGGTTTCAACATCGATAAAAAGATCGGAGATACCGACTGGGTTACAAATTATGTCACGGTTGACAGCAACACAATTTCCTTTATTGATAATATCACCGAACCGTGCGGAACATTCATCTATCGAGTGAATGCCTATTCTGGCATTTATACTTCCGCAAACAGCGAAGAAGCAAAGATAAATGTACTTCTTGATCTTGTTGGTTCTGTAAACACACCTGGTGTAGCACAGGATATTATCACGTCCGGCTGGTATGCCTATGTTCCGGACAACTATGATGGTTTGCAGATCATATATTTTGGAAATCCTGAAAATCCAGAGATTGTACATACCATGAATGATTTTGAAGACCGGGTGCTTTCTTCTGATGTTGAGGATAATTTTTTATATGTAACAAGTCATAGCGGCAGTACTGCTCCCGGGATTATATCAACATTGGATATCACAAATCCACTGAATCCTCAATTATCGGGAAGTAGCTCAACGTCCGGTATACCTTATGATATTGAAGTAGTTGGAGATTTTGCGTACATAGCAGATGGCGATAATGGCTTGACTGTTTTCTTTATTTCAAATTCAATACCTGATTTCGTGACTAATGTCTCTACCGGTGGTCATGCCCAAAGTATTTATGTTGAAGGAACTAACGCTTATATTGCACAGGGTTTGGACGGAATTGCAATTTTTGATATCTCAGATCCCTATAATCCTACACCGACTTCCACCTATGCAACTGCGGGCGCTAAAGATATTTTTATTCAAAATAACTACGCCTATATTGCAAATAGCGAAGATGGTCTTCTTATTCTCGATGTTTCAAATCCTGCTTCATCGATCTATGTTGCAGACGTAGAAACTGACGGATTTGTTAACGGGGTTCACGTAGACAACTCGTATGCATATATATCTGATTCCGAAATTGGATTAATCACAATCGATATTTCTTCAATTATAAATCCGTTTATTCTTGGTTATTTTGTAATGACCTCTGAACCTTCTTCATTAACTCTTGCCGGGAGCTATACGCTGCTTATCGACAATGAGGGTATGAAGATAGTACAAGTTAGTCCATAAAAAAATGTTTATAAAAAAATTTTGCAGGAGGATGCAATGAAAAAACTAATATTGCTCGTTAGTATGACCTTCCTATTTACGTCTTTGCTTACAGGTCAAACCCACATTCCTGCCGGAAATGTAAACGGTATCTGGAACGTGGCAGGAAGTCCATACATTGTCGATGGAGAAATTCAAATTATTGCCGGTGATCAGCTCACGATTGATCCTGGTGTCGATGTTGAGTTTTCCGGACATTATAAGTTCATTATTTACGGTCGGCTTCTCGCAGAGGGCTTAACTGGAAATACAATAACTTTCTCAGCTCAAACACCCGCAACTGGATGGCATGGATTGCGCTTTATTGATACAAACGCAAATGGGCAGGATAGTTCTAAAATTGTGTATTGTGAAATCGAGGATGGAAAAGCAACCGGAACATCTCCTGATTATCGGGGCGGGGGTATCTATTGTTCAAATTCATCCGACATTCTTATTCAGAACTCACAGTTAATAAATAATTCGGCTCTCAGCAATGGTGGCGCGATCTATCTTTCAGAATCTGATGTTGTTATTGATAATGTGATAATAATAGATAATATCGCAAGCGGAGCTGGCGGCGGTATTTATCTTTATAATTCCGATGCAGTACTAAATGAAATGATTATTTCTGATAACACTGCCACTTATGATGGTGCAGGTATTAATTGCTTCAACTCCAACCCAGCGATCACATGGTCTCAAATCTATGGCAACACAACTCAATGGAATGGGGCGGGCATCTCCTGCTATAACAACTCTGCTCCTGTTATCCAAAATACCACGATTAGCAATAATCTCGCATATCAGAATGGATCAGCAATCGCAGTTCTTTATAACTCTGATGCCACAATTCTTAACTGTATAATATGGGATAACGCTACAAATGGCATTTACGTTGAACCTGCCAGCACCTTATCTGCTACATATTCAGACATTATGAACGGAACAGGTCAAACTTATTTCGGCACAGGATGTATTGCTTTAGATCCTCTCTTTGCCGATCCTGTAAATGATGACTTCCGGATAACTTGGGCAAATTTCCCAGTACAGGACTCCACTAAATCTCCATGTATTAACGCTGGTGATCCTGCTTCTCCTCCTGATCCTGACGGTACAAGGGCTGATATGGGTTCATTGCCATATCTTCAATCCGGAATCAGTGGAACAATCACACTTCAGGGGGGTACTGGCAATATACTTGATGTAGAGGTTTCTGCAGGTGGTATTACTGTAAATCCCGACATAAATGGAGAATATTTGATAAATCTTGGTGTCGGAACATACTCTGTTTCTGCTTCACTTGCCGGGTATTATGCCAATCCTGTGAATGGAGTTACGGTAACTGCAGGTAATGTTACGACAGGAATTGATATTACACTCAGTGAAATCTTACCAGGTGAAATTGTCGGACAAGTTGACCTTGAAGGATTGGGTAATGTTACAGAAGTTCTTGTATCAGCGGGTGGAGAAAGTACTCATCCATATCCTGTATATGATTCAATGAGCGGAATACTTCTTTATTATGAATATCTTATCGAACTGCCACAAGGCACCTATGATGTAACTGCTACAAAAGCTGGTTATCAGGATTCTACCATCACTAACGTTGTTGTAATCTCAGGTCAACAAAACACAGGTAACGACTTCTATTTATATTTAATAAAATACGAGGGATGGATAGCAGGAACGATTACCCTCAAAGATGGTGCTGGTATAGTCACAAATGTCGAAGTGGTTTCTGATACTGCCACAGTACATCCAGATCCGACAGGTTATTATGAAATACTTCTTGAAAACGGCACCTATGACGTGACAGCATCGCTTGATAATTATACAACTGTCACGATCCCCAATGTGGATGTTGTTGTTGATGATACTACTTTTGTGGATATAACTCTTTTAAATTGGGAAGTAATTCCCGGAACACAATACAACATGATATCATATGTCACCACATCTTTGGATGGTGAATATCTTACAAAGACCGGGAGTAATCAATTCGGCGCATTTGGCTCAGGTGGAACTTCTGATTGCCGTGGAATAGCAGTTTGGCAGGAGGGAAATTATCACTATCCCCCATACTTCGAATGGAATGGTTATTATGATCTTGATGGATACTGGTATATTACAATGGTAAGTAATAATAACTCGGGCACAGACACGATTAGTTTTAAGGTTTATGATACTGAAACAGACAGCATATACGACTGTTATGAAACAATTATCTTTGAAGACTGCACAGTCACACGTCTTGATGTTATAGCCCCGAATCCTGTGGATCAAGATTTCTCTCTTATTTCAGATTGGAATTGGATTTCCTTTAACGTACATCCTGACGACACTTCTCTTGATGCAGTGCTTTCACCATTAGGAACCAATGGCTTTCAGATAAAGTATCAAAACCAATCTGCGACATATATCGATCCAATCTGGACTGGTACACTATCAAATATTTCAGATGGCGACGGCTATCTTCTGAATATGCTCAACCCGGTTGATCCCTTTACTGTAACGGGATATCTTATTAATCCGGAAACACATTATCTGCCGTTAGAATACGACTCAGCTCTAGCCTACAACTGGAATTGGATTGGATATTATCCCAATGGAGAGCTCACGCTGTACGAAGCGCTTGAGAGTCTCGGTAGTAGTGTTAAGGCAATAAAGACACAGTCAAAATCTGCGATTTATGAGGGTGGAACCTGGACTGGAGACCTTCTCGTAATGCAACCTGGCGTAAGTTACAAAATAGATATGGCTGCAGCTGACACGCTTACTTATCCAATTGCACAACCTACGAAAGACGTGAAAGCATCACCCGAAAATAATAATGCATTGAACTGGCATGTGCTTTCCGGCTGTGACAAGAATATGATCGCTCTTGTTGAACTTAGCAATGTTAAAGATCCTTCTTCTTTGTCTGTAGGTTTCTTTGATGAGAGTGGTACATGTCATTCAATAGGCACCTATCTGAACGATATTTGGTACTTTACTGTAGTGGGTAATAATGCTGAATCCTTGCACATAGAGGCTTTTAACAGTCAAACAGAAGAATTCCTTATCTGTAATGAGACAATAGAATTCCAGAATGATGTTATTCTCGGAGACTTTACCGATCCTATTAGAATTGACTTAGAGAAGATCGAGCATGAGAACAGCTCCATGGAGCTGTATAGAAATCATCCTAATCCATTCTATCAATCAACACGCATTAAATACTACGTTCCTCAATCAACGTCACTCGAGCTTTCTGTCTATAATATACTTGGTCAGAAAGTCAAGACGCTGATATCTGGAAATAAAGATGCGGGTGAATATGCAACGTCATGGGATGGATTGGATGACAATGGACATCGATGTTCAAGTGGTATTTACTTCTATAAACTCACATCCCTTTCTTCCACCGTTGTAAGAAAAATGCTTATGGTTCAATAGATTATTGAGAGGAAGGAAGTTCATGCTTTCTTCCTCTTTTTTCTTTATACAGAATGAAAAGATTTGTTTTATTATTTCTCATCTTACTTTTCGGAACTACCGCCCTTCTCTATTCCGAACCACCCGATTGGGTGCCTATTTCCGGAACACAATATTCAATGGTTGTTTTTGCAGATATATTTTTAGAATATAATCCCTTTACAGGTACAGATACATGTAATATTGCAGCAGCATTTGGTCCTGGCGGAGAAAACGATTGCCGTTCTCTGGGAGGGTGGCAGCCGGATTATCCTCCTTATTGGGATGGCTACTGGTATTTTACCATTGTGAGTAACAGCACCAGTGAGTCTATATCTTTTAAGATCTATGATGCATTGTCTGATTCTGTCTATGCATGCATTCAATCAGTAAATTTTGAGGATGGAACGACCATTGGTAATCCATATAGTCCTTTTGAACTTACCACTCATCCCGTGAGTGCAGATTTTCACAATAATGGTCAGATACATGTCCTTGCATATCCCAACCCATTTGATCAAAGTATTGTGTTTGACCTCTCTTTTGTAAAAGACAAAATTATCAGTTTTACAATTTACAACATAAAGGGGGAGATTGTTAATCAGCTTGATGTAGGCAACTTATCCAGCATGGATGCTATTGATTGGACTCCTGACAATTCGAACAAAATCCCTATTTCAACAGGACTATATTTCTATAAAATAGAAACATCGAACAACACCTCCACCGGAAAAATAGTATTTTTAAGATAAAGCAACATAATCTTGTCGTGAGAACTATGATAAAGGAACTTCATGAATTACAGCAATAATAATTTCAGCAAAGAAGAAGAATACCAAAATTTAAAAAAAGCAATCGAGACCATGAAGCTTGGTGTCACCATCTCGAATACAAAGGGTGAGATAATTTATACTAATCCTGCTGATGCTCATATGCATGGGTGGGAGCCTGAGGAACTTCTTGGCAAAGATGTCCGAATTTTTGCTACAAAAAAAAAATTGCAACCATGGGTAATGGATCAAGTAATGAAATGGAAGGGGATGATACGCGAAAGCACTAATATCAAGCAAAATGGAGACCCTTTTCCGGTTCGTCTTGTTTCCGATATTGTGAGAAATGCTGAAGGACTTCCTATAGCAGTTGTTACTATTTGTGAAGATATTACTGAATCAAAAAAACTCGAGAAGGAACTTAAGGATAGCGAAGAAAAGCTTCGTCAATCCCAAAAGATGGATACAATTGGTCGTCTTGCTGGTGGAGTAGCGCACGATTTCAACAATCTCCTCACTGCAATAAACGGACGCTGTGACATTCTTCTTCGCAAATTAGACGATTCAGACCCTATGCATAAAGACTTAAAAGAAATTCGTAAAGCTGGTGGCAGGGCAGCAGCTTTAACTGGTCAACTTCTTACTTTTAGCAGACAGCAAATAATTGAGCCAGAGGTACTCAATCTTAATCAAGTTATTGAAGATGTGCTTGATATGCTTCAGCGACTTATTGGTGAGGATATAATTTTAAGCACCGAGTTCGAGGACAATATATTTATAAAAGCAGATAGTAATCAAGTCGCTCAAATCCTCATGAATCTTGCTGTAAATGCGAGAGATGCTATTCCTAATGGAGGTAAACTTACTATAAAGACTTTAAGTACTGAAGTTCGAGATGGTGATAATATCGGACAAATCGAGCCAATAAAGCCTGGAAAATATGCGACAATTCAGGTCAGTGATACTGGCACAGGAATGAGCAAAGAGACCATTTCTCGAATATTTGAGCCCTTCTTTACAACAAAAGAGGTGGGTAAGGGAACTGGTCTTGGACTTTCCACAGTATATGGGATCATAAAGCAAAGCGATGGAGGTATCGAAGTTGAAAGTCAGCTTGGCAAGGGCACAACTTTTAGAATATATTTCCCTCAGCTTGATTACGTCGAGGAAAAAATTTTTGAGCCCGAGAAACCAGCAACTTCACAAATTCAGCCCGCATCAACAGACAAAGAATTTACGATACTCCTAGTTGAGGATCAGGAGATGGTACAAGACCTTGTAACTGAAATATTAGAGGATGAAGGATTCAAGATTATCACAGCTTATAATGGGTTAAACGCACTTGAGGTCACAAAAGACTACAATGGACCGCTCGATCTTATGTTGACTGACGTGATCATGCCTGAGATGAATGGAAGAGAACTTGCTCAAAGAATAAAGGCGGAAAAACCTGATCTGAAAATTCTTTTTATGTCCGGATACACCGGTGAAGAGATGAGAAATCGCGGTGTACTTGAGCCGGGCACTAATTTCATCCAAAAACCATTCTCGCCTGATTCATTAGTAGAGAAAGTAAGAGAAGTCCTACAAATATAAATTAATCACTTGCCGACGCAAAATCTATTAAATATAGAATTAATAATATCCTCATTGCTTATTTTTCCAATTATCTCTTCAAGATATTCACTTGCTTCGTGAAGATCAAATGCAATAAACTCCAATCCTTTTTTTTCCTGCGTTGTCTCAATCGCCTGCTTAATTGCAATTAAGCTTTTTTCTGCAGCGCCAAGCTGTCTTGAATTTGTAATTAAGCCAATAGCAACATCATCTTTATTTACATCAATATTTTCTACAATGATTTTCTTTAGCTTGTTTATTCCATCTCCAGTTTTAGCTGAAACGAATATGGAATCTTTATTTATTTCTTCTGCTTTTTTAATCAAATCTGATTTATTTAATACCGATATGACGTGTATTCCTTCGAAATTTGGTATCGTCGTTTCACGTGAAACAGAACAATCCTCGACCCATAAAATAAGGTTTGCATTCTTCAATATTTTGTATGATTTCTCTATGCCAAAACGCTCGACTTTATCGGCTCTTTCTCTTAAACCGGCAGTATCAAAAAGCTTCACTAAATATCCTTCAAGGGCTATGTCCTCTTCAATATAATCTCTTGTTGTACCGGGAACATCCGTAACGATAGCCCTTTCGTTCTCAATTATTTTATTGAAAACACTTGATTTACCAGCATTTGGGGGTCCTGCAATAACCACACGATACCCATCGCGTAGAATCAGACCCTCGTGAGCAGTCGACGTCAATCTTTCAATTTTTGACTTTATCTTTTTTAGGATTGAGAGATAATCATTATATTTTTTATGCTCAAGGCCCTGATCAGAAAAATCTATATCCAATTCTATTTCAGATCGTACGGAAGTTATCTCTTCCAGAATCTGATTGATTGAATTATATAATTTCCCTTCAAGTTGATATGTTGCTGCTTCCAATGAGTGCTTTGTTGATGCATGAATAAGATCGATAACTGCCTCTGCTTCTGTGAGATCCATTTTTCCGTTCAGAAACGCCCTTTTGGTAAATTCACCCTTCTCCGCGTGCCTGGCACCATTTTTCAGAATAGTATTAAGAACGCTCTGTGTGACAAATGTGCCTCCATGACAACTTATTTCAATAACATCTTCGCCAGTAAAACTGTTTGGCTTTTTGAAAATTGAAACAAGCACTTCATCTATCAATAAATTGTCATTATAAATCGTTCCATAATATATGTGGTGAGATTTCACCTCTTTCACAGGTGTGCGGGACTTAAATATCTTCTCAAGAATTTTAGAACACTCTGGTCCGCTGATTCTTATTACAGAGATCCCGCCAATGCCTGGTGGTGTTGATACTGCTGCAATAGTGTCGCTGTGGCGCATTATAGAGTAAGTATTGTTGAGTAAATGTCTTGAACGGTCAGTCCGATCTTTTTTCTTAATATATCTGCATCGCCGTACGTGATAAATTCATCAGGAAGCCCGAAACGATTAATGTTAAAATTAATTTTCATCTCATTGCATTTTTCTAGAATAGCTGTACCAAAGCCGCCATAAAGTGCATTCTCTTCGATTGTGATAATGTTTTTGATGTTCTTCTCAGACAATTTTTTTAATAAATCCCCATCAATTGGCTTAATAAATCTTGCATTTATAAGATATGGTTTAATATTTTTCGCTTTCAACTTATTATAAACCTCAAATCCTATCTTGAAACTTGTTCCTACACACAATATTGCAATCTTCTCGCCATCATAAATAACTTCAAATTTACCCAATCGAATTCTTTCTTTTTTGAGGTCATATTCATCGATCACTCCCCGAGGATAACGAACAGCTATCGGTCCCTTGTTATATTTATTCATGAATAGAATCATCCTTTTGAGTTCGTCCCCATCTTTTGGTGCCATGATGACCATATTTGGAATACATCGCAGGTAAGAAAGATCGAATGCTCCGTGATGTGTTGGTCCGTCTTCTCCGACAAGACCTCCCCTATCAATTGCAAACTTCACGGGTAATTTTTGCAGAGCTACATCATGTATAATCTGATCAAATGCTCGCTGGAGAAATGTCGAATATATTGCCACATAAGGTTTCAGTCCTTCGCAAGCAACTCCGGCAGCGAAAGTTACTGCGTGTTGTTCTGCAATTCCGACATCATAAAATCTATCAGGAAACTTTTCTCGGAAATCATTAAGCCCTGTTCCGTCGCACATAGCTGCTGTAATTGCAACGACATCTTTGTCACTTTTTGCAATTTCGGTGAGTGTATCTCCAAATAGTTTTGAGTAGGAAGGTTTAGGGTGTTTTGCTTTTTTCTTATTTACTTCGCCTGTGATATTATTAAAGGATGATATTCCATGAAATTTAGTTGCATCCTTTTCTGCAAATTCGTACCCTTTCCCTTTTTTGGTTATAACATGCACAAGTGCTGGCTCACTAATGTTGTTCCGTACTTGTTTTAGTATTTTTATTGCTGTCGGCAGATCATGCCCATTAATCGGACCTATGTATCTAAAACCAAGGTCTTCAAAAAGACTGTTTGGTATTATCATATTGAGGATGCTTTCTTCAAATCTTCTCGCACCGGTAATTATTTTATTTTTCACTCCCCGCGGTAATGTCTGAACCATATCCCACACATCATTTTTAATGCGATTATAATGACGCCCAGACAGAACGTTCGCAAGGTAGTGATGCATCCCTCCAACATTTTTGGATATAGACATAGAATTATCATTAAGTATAACAATAATATCTTTTTTTAATCCCCCAATATTGTTCAACCCTTCGTATGCTTCGCCTGCTGTGAGTGCTCCATCTCCAATGACCACTATTGTTTTGTCTGGAGATTGCTTGTGTTCCTTTGCGATAGAAATCCCAAGTGCTGCAGAAAGTGATGTGCTGCTATGTCCCACACCAAAAGCATCATACTTGCTCTCTGAAATGGAATTAAAGCCACTTAAACCACCGTATTGCCGTAAGGTTTCAAATTTATCATTTCTGCCAGTCAAAATTTTATACGCATAGGACTGGTGCCCTACATCCCATATAATTCTATTCTTCAACGGATCGAATACATTAAGCAGTGCCACAGTAAGCTCTATCACTCCGAGACTTGGAGCAAGATGTCCGCCTGTTTTGGATGTAACCTCAATAATTCTATTTCTCAGATCTTTGCACAGTTCTTTAAGTTCAATCAGATCCAATGTTTTAATTACGTCTGGATTCTGGACTTTTTCTAACATGTATCATCTCCATTTTTGATAAGCGCGGTAAGTTGTCCAATCCATTCTAATATTTGATTTCTTCCATTCTTAGTTTTTGAAGAGAATCCAATAATCTCCTGGTTTGGCAGTAAAAGAAACTGATCCTTTAGCATCCTTATCTTTATTGCCGCCTGCGATTTACCTAGTTTATCAGCCTTTGTTGGAACAAGCAGCATCTCTTTTCTATTCGATGTGATCCAATTCTTTGCCTCAATATCTTTTAGATCTGCACTATGCCGCAAATCCACGATCAATATTATTCCGCAAAGATTTTTTCTCTTCAAAATATAATCATCGATAAGCGCTTTCCATGCCCTTTGCGTCTTCTCAGATATTTTTGCATAACCGTATCCCGGAAGATCGGCAAAATTTATTTTCTCTTTTTGCTCGTTCAATGAACATGACACCTCAAAAATGTTTATCGTTCGGGTTTTACCAGGTTTCTTGCTGATTTGAGCAAGGTTTTTTCTCTGAAGTAATGTATTTATCAAAGACGATTTACCAACATTTGAACGACCAATAAACGCGATCTCGGGAAATTCACTATACGACAGATCGGTGAACCTATATGCACTTTCGACGAACTTCGAATCAAGCACTTTCATGGGGTCTATAGACTACAGAATATTTTTCTGATTCGCTTACTTCAATTTCAAACACAGACGAACTTTCATTATTAAAAACCAACTTGGCTTTTTCAAATATTTTTTGTGCGATCGATTCAGATGTAGGATTGTTATCTTTGAAGCATTCAAGAGTATTCAAATTTTCATGATCAAATTCGCTCAATAAATTATTAAAGTCCCTTTTCAGTATTTTAAAATCGATAGTCATTCCTACTTCGTCAATCTTATTACATCTCAATGCGAGTCGGACATTCCAGTTGTGTCCATGCACTTTTGCGCAGTTGCCTTTATAGCCCACAAGATTGTGAGCAGCACTGAAATTACTTTTAATATTAATAATAAACATAGCCACCTCAACGTATAAGCTTATTTATTACTGTAATTTGTTGTCAAAATATTCTACACTTTCTTGACAGCTTGGAATAAATTTTATGCCTGAGTATTGTCATGGAGGTACAATGATTAGGAAATCAATAATTGAAAGTGTTCTTCAAAAAGCACTCTCAAACGGAGCAGATTTTTCCGAACTTTTTCTAGAAGATTCTGTCAGTTCAACTATGCAACTTCTTGATCGAAAGATAGTAAAGTCAATAAGTGGCAATGATTATGGGGCTGGTGTACGTGTTTTTTATGGGCATAGGGCGATTTATGCTTTTACAAATGACGTTTCGGAAAAGGGGCTTCTCACTGTAGCAGAAGCTGTAAGTAAGGCTGAAACTGGAGATAAGCGCACAGAAATTATCGACCTAACTCAAAAAACATATGATTCTCCTCACAAAGTACTCATTCCATTTAACTCTGTACCAATTCAAGATAAGATTGCTTTCGTTCATTCAATTGATAATGCTTCTCGCAATTTTTCCGATTACATCTCTCAAGTAAATATAAATTATATGGAAAAATATCAGAACATAATGATAGCAAACAGCGAAGGATTGTCTACGCAGGATCAGAGAACGTATGCTCGCGTATATGTCAGCTCTATAGCTTTTAAGGATAACCAAATGCAAACCGGATCAGAAGGTCCAGGTGCTCTCATGGGTTACGAATTCTTCAATAACGTTGATCCGGAGGAACTTGGAAGAAAAACAGCAGAGCGAGCCGTGAAAATGCTCCTTGCTGAGTATGCTCCAAGTGGCAAATTCCCTGTTATTATTGGAAATGCCTTTGGTGGTGTAATATTCCACGAGGCATGTGGGCACTCTCTTGAAACAACTTCTGTCGCAAAAGGAGCTTCCGTTTTTGCGGATAAGCTGAACACACGGATTGCAAATCCTTGTGTGACTGCAATTGATGATGGGACAATGCTCAACAAGTGGGGTTCTACTACAATTGACGATGAGGGCAGTCCGACTCAACGCACAGTCCTTATAGACAAGGGAATGCTGCAATCATTTATGATAGATAAACTTGGTGGAATGAAGATTGGTCTTCCCTCAACTGGAAGTGGTAGAAGACAGTCTTACAAATTCGCCCCAACTTCCCGTATGAGAAATACCTACATTGATAAAGGTCCAGACACAATTCAAGATATGATATCTTCTGTCGATTTTGGATTATATGCCAAAAAGATGGGCGGTGGTTCTGTTCAACCGGGAACAGGTGATTTCAATTTTGCGGTAGGTGAGGGGTATCTTATTGAGGATGGCAAAATCTCTAAGCCTGTTCGTGGCGCTACTTTAATTGGCAATGGTAAAGACATTCTTAAGAGGATCAGCATGGTCAGCGATGACCTAGAACTTGCTGAAGGAATGTGTGGATCTCAAAGCGGAAGTATCCCAACTTGTGTAGGTCAACCCACGATCAAAGTTGATGAGATTGTTGTCGGTGGAAGGAAGAAAATTGCTTAACCACGAACTACCAGTCTCCACTACGTTACGCCAAGGCAGGCACGAAATTGATAAAATAAAATTAAAAAGAATATGTTCTCTTAAAACCCGTTTTAGTGCCTTTAGTGCTTTTCGTGGTAAAAATATTATATGTAGGAGAAATGATGTTTGAAAAAGAATTTCAAAATATTCATGACCTTGCAAAAAAGCATGATATAAAACACTATGATGTTTATCTTTCAAAATCAAAGTCCTTTTCAGTAAAGGTCTTCCACCAAGATATTGATACTTTCAGCTACTCAGATTCATTAGGTCTTGGTATCAGGATTATCTTTAATGATGTTACTGGATATTCATATACTGAAAAGTTAGACAAGGAATCACTCAGCGCAGCACTCCTAAGAGCGAAGAACAATGCAAAGGCTGTTGATTACAAAGAAAAAGTTGTACTCGTCAACTATCCTGCCATTGATAAGGATCTCGACATTTATAATAAAGATCTTGTTGGAATTCCACTTGAGGATAAGATCAATAAAGCCAAAGAAATAGAGAAGGTGGCACTTGATTCTGATGAAAGGATCATCAATGTACCTCATGCGCTTATTGGTGATAATGAAGATTTTGTCAAAATTGCTAATTCAAGCGGTTTGAACACGGAATATTCCTCAAATGCTTGCTATGGTTTTTCTTTTTGTCTTGCAAAGGAAGGAGATGAAACAAAATCAGGATATTTCGAAATTATCTCTCGTGATTTTAGTGATATTATTCCTCAGAAAATCAGTAATGGAGCATCCCAAAAAGCACTGGAATTACTGAGTGCGCATGAAATTCAGTCAGGCAACTATCCCATCCTTTTTAACAACGAAATGGCAGCCACACTATTGGGCACCTTCTGGAGTATCTTTTCGGCAAAGACCGTTCAGGAAGGTCAGTCGCTTCTGAAAGGGCAACTCGGCAATACTATTGCTCACCCCATCGTAAATATCATTGATGATGCGCTTCTCAATAATGGGTATAATACGCGTCCTTTCGACGATGAAGGTTATCCTTCTCAAAAGACATCCCTTATCTCTGATGGTATATTGCAGTCCTATCTTCACAACACCATGACTGCGCTGAAGGATGGCACAATTTCTACGGGTAATGCAAGCAGGTCGTATAAAACCTCTATTAATATCTCGCCTTCAAATTTATACATCAAACCCGGCTTGTCATCAAAGAGTGAGCTTTATTCCGTGTTTCCTAAATGCATTGAAATTGTCCAATTATCTGGCATGCATAGTGGTTGCAATACGATTTCCGGCGATTTTTCTATGGGCGCACAGGGTTTTTACTGTGAAGAAGGGCAAAGAAAATATCCTATTCACAATTTTACTGTATCTGGAAATTTCCTTCAGCTGCTTAAGCACATAGTTGGGCTTGCTGACGATCTTAAATTTAAACTCTCTGCAACAGGCTCTCCATCAATTCTTGTCGAGAATCTTTCAATAAGCGGGTAACGGCTATATGAGAGTAGGATTCCTTCAATTTAATCCGCAATTGTTTCACGAGAAACAGAATCTCAATAAAATTTCTAAGATGTTGCAGAATTGCAACACTGACCTCGTTGTTCTTCCCGAACTTTGCACAAGCGGATATTTATTCAAATCCAACATTGAGATGGAATCCCTTTCTTCAACGGCAGATGGGAGAATTCCTGGTTTCTTCAAAAATATTTCTGAACGTGAAAATACTGCTATAGTTGCAGGATTCCTTGAAAAAGATGAGGAACTATTCTTTAATTCTCAAATTTTTGTTGCCCCTTCAGGAAATCAGGTAATCTATCGCAAGACTCATTTATTTTTTAATGAGAAGGATCTTTTCAGTCCAGGCAATTCCGGCTTTAAGATTGCACACTATAATGATGCGATTCTCGGGTTTATGGTTTGTTTTGATTGGATATTCCCGGAATCTGCTCGTACGCTGTCTCTTAGGGGTGCGGAAATTTTGTGTCATTCTGCAAACCTTGTGCTCCCTTTCTGCCAAAAAGCCATGATCACCCGTTCAATAGAAAATCATGTATTTACCATAACCAGCAATCGCGTTGGTACTGAAACGAATGGAACGCAGGAACTTACTTTTACCGGAATGAGCCAGATAACTGATCCATCTGGAAATATTTTGGTTCGAGCAGATAAAACTGAAGAAGTGCTCCTAGTTGTTGATATTGATCCTGAAGTTGCAAGAAATAAAATGATCACAGAAAAAAATCACCTGTTCGAGGATAGAAGAAAAGAATTTTACGAATAGTAATTATTTCTTACATAAGTTAATACATTCAATTCTCGGACGTCAAAAACTTGACACCAAATCAGGGTTCTCAGAATTGCACATTCTAAAGTACATCTGGAGGTTTAGCTGTGAAAAGAACGTTTCAGCCGCATAATAAACCAAAGAAAAGTTCGCATGGTTTTCGTAAACGAATGAAAACCAAAGATGGTCGAGCAATATTCAAACGACGTCGTGCAAAACGCCGTAAAAGACTGTCCATATAATGACGCGTGAAGAGAATTACCTCTCGGGCAGAATTTGATAAACTTAGAAAACATGGTAGAAGAACGCGCACTCAATACTTTGATCTTGTCTCATGTGCTATTGAAAAAGACGCCGATTTCGGGCTTGCGGTTATTGTTTCAAAAAAAATTGGAAATGCCGTGAAAAGGAATAAGATCAAACGCTGGATAAAGAACTTCGCGTATACCCATGCTAATTTATTTCGTAGTAATAATGATTATCTCGTTATAACAAAGCGAGGTATTTATGAGAGTGGAAGAAATAATATTTATAACGAACTTGAAAGAGTTCTAGAAGAACATGAATAAAATCATAAATCATTTTTTTGTATTTTTGATAACAATTTATCAAAAAATCATATCACCAATTTTCCCTGATTCATGCCGCTTTTATCCATCCTGTTCAACGTATGCAAAAAATGCATTTCAGAAATATAGTTTTTTTAAAGCGGTATATTTGTCTTCCTGGAGAATACTCAGGTGCAATCCCTGGTCAAGAGGAGGATTTGATCCATTACCATAAAGGATAAGTAAGTATGGATAAGAAAACAATTATTGCCCTTATTTTAATATTTGTTGTATTTTACTTAAGCAGCAAATTTTTCTGGAAACAACCAGTACCACCTCAAACACAGCAAACTGTTACAGAAAATACTCAAAAAGCAACAAAACAACCGGTGGTTCCATCTCCTTACGAGGAAGAACATGAAGTTGATAAAACTTCACTGGACCTGCAGTCAGACATTCCCTTGAATAACGATATTGTACTTGAAAATGATGATATTAGAGTAATTCTCACAAATCGTGGTGGAAATATCAAACAGGTCGTATTGAAAAATATCAAAAATGAAGCTCAGGATGATGTAGTAGGTCTCTTTATTAAAGAAAAAGGCATGTTCAATACAGTGTTTTATACAAGCAGCGATACTATCAACTTCAGAAAACAGAATCTTGAGTATACTTATGATGAGTTCACCGCAACTTTCTTTATAGAAAAAGACGGAAAACGACTTTTCGAGAAACGTTATTCAATAGACAATAACTACACTGTGAATGTGGCTATAAAAACTGACGATCTGGGGTTTATTGATGCGTATGATATTCAGCTTGATTCCGGCATTTACTATGACCAGTTAGGTGACAAACGCTTCAGCACCTACATCGATGTTGTTTCCTTTGTAGATAATAACATAAATAAGATATCGCTTAAAAAAGCTGCTTCTGGGGCATCTCAATATGGCAATATTACTTGGACAACGTTAAAGTCAAAATATTTCATGATCGCATTAATTCCGGAGAGAACTGTTAAGCTAAGAGAAATATTTCTCGCTTCAGATAATAATGCAATACTTGCAAATGCCAAGATCGAGGTTGGACGAAATTCGATTGACCACTCATTCCAATTTTATTGCGGTCCTGTTGATTATGATCGGCTTCATGCTTTTAATATCGGGTTGGAAGATGCGATGAATTTTGGATGGAAGCTGCTTCGTCCAATCAGTAAATTGATCCTCAAATTGTTGAAATTCATATATTCTCTTATTCCAAATTACGGTATAGCAATCATTATTCTCTCGATTATCATTAAATTTGTATTTTATCCTTTGACCCATAAAAGTTTCACCTCAGCCCAGAAAATGCAGCAGGTGCAACCACACCTAAAAGCACTACAGGCAAAATATAAAGGTAATCCACAGAAACTTCAACAAGAAACCATGAAACTCTATAAAGAGCATGGTGTCAGCCCATTGGGCGGTTGCTTGCCACTGCTCATTCAGTTTCCTTTTCTTTTTGCACTCTATCCCGTGCTTCAATCTACTATAGAGCTTCGGCATGCCGGCTTTATCTTCTGGCTAAAAGATCTCTCCATTCCTGATCCCATTTATATCTTGCCGATCCTTATGGGTATAACGATGTTCTTTCAGCAAAAGCTGATGTCCCAGAAACCAAGTACGAATATGGATGAAAAGCAGCTTGCGCAAATTAAAACACAGAAATTCATGATGTATGGTATGCCGATCTTCTTTGTGTTTATTTTCAAGTCTTTACCTGCCGGACTTGTACTGTACTGGTTTACATATAATATACTTTCTGTGTTGGAGCAACTTTCCATCCGAAAAAAGACTCAAGCTCTCTCGCAGGAAATAATAGTAGATAAAAAAAAGAAATAAATATAATATAGGGTGTGCTAGGCGGGAAGCCAGCGGTGTCCTGTAACCTGCAATCCGCTATAGCAGGGCTGAATTCCAATCTGCGAGATTTGATGTTTGTCTGCGTGGTATGCAAGTGGTGTTGAGAGTCAAGTCTAACGCAATCGGGCACTGCGAATCTTGTCAGGACCGGAAGGTAGCAGCAATAAGCAGTTCGTCGGATGTGCCGTTAGTAATCTTGGCTTGAGCTAACTACATAACACCTCTCAGAATAGAATCTCAATGTGCGGTGCACACCCATTTTCATTATGATAAAAGATAAAAGCTCAACAAAAAAAACCCAATCTCGCCTTCCAACAGCCGTGAGAATAATTCTCGGCTTTCTTTTTGGTCTGCTTGCAGGTTTCATCTGGCATAAAGTTGTCGGATGTAGTTCCGGTGCATGTCCTATAGCTTCAAACTATCTTTATTCCCTTAGCTTCGGCGGCATTGCAGGAATCCTTATCTCCTTATTTTAGCATGAAATACAAACATCTCTTTGGGCCAGTTCCTTCAAGACGTCTTGGTTTATCTCTTGGAATAGACCCTGTCCCCTATAAAACCTGCTCCTTTGATTGTGTGTACTGCGAATGCGGAGCAACGACAAAACTTACAGCGGCACGAAATGAATATATTCCAGTTGATGAAATAATTTCGGAGCTCGATTCATTTCTCTCATCCAATCCAACGCTTGATTATATCACATTTTCCGGTTCCGGCGAACCAACGTTGAACATTGTAATAGGAAGAGTCCTCTCATATCTTAAAAAGAATTTTTCGCAGTATAAGATCGCTGTGCTCACAAACAGTTCTCTTTTTTCAGATCCTGAAGTTCGTGAGGAATTACTACTTGCAGACGTAATAATGCCTTCTTTAGATGCTGTTTCTGAGAATGTTTTTCAGAAAATAAACAGACCCGCAAGTGGAATCAACATAAGTGAAATCATAAATGGATTAATAGACTTCCGCAAAGAATTTTCAGGCAAAATTTGGCTTGAAATATTTATCATCACAGGCATTAATGATACAGATGAAGAAATCGAAAAACTGCATGCTGTTCTAAATAAAATCAATCCCGATCTGATTCAGTTGAACTCTCTTGACAGACCTGGCACAGAAAACTGGGTCGTCCCTGCTGATGAAGAAACTCTCGAGAAATTTAAGAAGAAGTTCGCTGATCTACCGGTTGTCACAATTAGTAATTATCAAAACCGCGAGAAGATTGGATCTTATAATCTTAAAATTGAGGATGCCATTCTTTCAACCATATCCCGACGACCTTGCACTGCTGAAGATCTTTCAGAAATTCTGGATATCCATATTGCTGAATTAAATAAGTATCTTGATACTTTACATGAAAACGGGCGTATCGAGGCAGTGAAAAAGCCCCGAGGGATATTTTTTAAAACTACGGTATAAGCGTGTCAACCCTCCTTCTGTGGCTTGGATTTTTCTTTTCGCTCTTTATAATGATCCTTGTTGCAAGAAAAAACCTGTGGCTCGGATTCATTATCGGTGCGTTAATACTTGGTTTTATCAACCTTAAGCCCATTGGCATTCTTCAGGAATTCAAGAATACAATCTTTGATCCAGCAATACTATTACTTGGAATCGCTGTCGGCATTATTTCTCTTATTGGAGGAGTTTTGGAACGATCCGGTTTAATGGAGGGATTGTTTAAAAATCTTCGTTTGAAGCGCAAACTTTTTTTGATTTTCGGACCTGCATTTTTAGGAATGCTCCCCATGCCCGGTGGCGCGCTTCTTTCTGCTCCCCTTGTGCTTAGAGCTGGAGAGGATATATCAGACAAACAATACGCCGCAATCAATGTATGGTTTCGTCATGCGCTGATACTTATCTATCCACTTGGAGCGTTGTTGATCACAAGTAAGATGGCGAATTTGTACCTGTATAAAGCGCTCTTGTACTTACTACCCGGCTTTCTTCTCATGATAGTACTCGGCTGGATATTCTTACTGAAAGGGATCAAGGGCAATCTTCCCACACAAAAATACCTGAACTATAAAGCTCTCATTACTCCAATTGGAATTATTATTACAGCTCCACTCATCCACCTCTTTTTGATGACCCTTTTCCAGGATATTCTTACAGAAATTCCGCTTATAATCGGAGTGTCCGTAAGTCTTGTTCTTGCGATGCTCCTTGGAAAGATGAAGCTATTCAACTTGATTCCTGTTATCAAAAAAATGAAACCTCTTAAATATTTCCTTATCATTATTGGAATGTTTCTCTTTTTGAATATATTTGAAGCCTCGAATATGTCATCAATAATTGCACAAGCTGCAATCTCTAAGGGGTTTACGATCGTTTTTATTGCAGCATTTCTTGGTTTTGTAACAGGCAGAGTTCAAATGCCTTTTGCAATTGTACTCCCAATCTTTTACTCTCGCTTCGGAGCTGATGCAATGTCCTATCTGCTCTTTGCAATTATGTTCTTTTCTACGTATATGGGATATATTGTTTCTCCCATACACCCTTGCGTGTCCGTATCAATCGAATTTTTTGGATCGAGTCTCAAGGGCTTTTATAAAAAACTCTTCTGGCCTGCATTTATTTCGTTAACAACTGCTTTTATCGTTTCACTTGTATTCGTAAAATGAAACAAAAACTCATTGCCGTAATAGGTGGAAATTCAGTAGAACAACATTTGTTTGATTTTGCGAATCAGGTTGGAAAGCTTATCGCGGAATATAATTGCATTCTGGTTTGTGGCGGACTCGGTGGAGTTATGGAAGCTGCCGCAAAAGGCGCTTTCGAAAGTGGTGGGATAACGATTGGAATCCTGCCTGGCTTCGAGAAAAAGGACGCTAATCCCTACATTTCCATACCTGTTGTTACTGGAATATCAACTGCGCGGAACTCGATCATTGCAAGAACATGTGATCTCGCTATTGCGATAGATGGCAAATACGGAACGCTTTCAGAAATTGCATATTGCCTTGATTTCGGAAAAACTGTGCTCGGATACAAGACTCACAATATTGATAAAGTCTTCCCAATTCAAAAACCCGAAGACATTATTAAATATTTGTAGTATCTAACTTAGATTTATTTGCAATTGGAAATTAGGGCTTAGAAATTTGCGGTAAATCCAATCCTGTGTGAATTTCCCAGATCAGTATGTGTAATAAGTGCATAATTTATCATGAACTGTCTGTAACGAAATCCCAGTCCTGCAGTAAAATGCTGTTCATATAATCCCGAACGGACTGATAAAATATTTTTATAGATAAATTCCAATCCTAAATTCTTTGAATACTCATACACATCACTCCAGTCAAAAGCAAGGATCATTCTCGAATCAATAAAGGAGAGCGGTTGATCGAGAGCAAGTCCAAATCTTGGTGTGGTGACGATCTCGTCCACATGCTTTGACCGTGTATCCCACGTTATCTTTGTGCCGCCAATATCCTGCAGATTAAATGCAAATTTGATCCTGCCGAGCCACGGAACTTCCGTTAGCAAGCCAAAATCAGTACGTACCATGAAGGAAAAGTCTCCCCCCATGCCTGTACCGATATTTTCATAAATATCGCGCTTGATATATTTAAAAACACCACCGATATAATAATCGATCGGAAGATCGAATAGTTCCCATCCGAGATTTACAATTCGCGAAAAATTCTTTGCAAAAGCAAATTCAAATAATTGGTCCGAGCTTGTAAAATAACCATCGGGATTTCCTGTGAGTTGAAGATCTACATTGGATGAACGAATAAATACATTCGAGTTCTTTATCCATTTCTCATCATAAAATGGAATATTATCTACAGAGAGCTGGGTGAAACTGATGCCAATAGTAGTGCTCGCCGGTAAGGGAATGCAGAAAGAGAAGAAATCATATGAAGCTAAGTTATCAAAGAGAAATGCATGCATGAACTGTGCTTCAATATCTTTGATCTGGGCAATTCCCGATGCATTCCAATAAATTGCGCTCCCATTATCTGCAACTGCAGAAAAAGCTCCCCCCATTCCAAGAGATCTGACGCCGCTACCAAGCAAAATAAAATCCCCTGCGTATCGTCCTGCAAACAAGGACAACGGCAACAGAATAAGCAAAATAAGTATTACAGTTTTTTTCATCATCGCAGAATCGCCATCTTTTCGATCTTCTCTATTATTTTACTTCCCTTTTGAGCAATTATTTTATAGAAATACACACCATTTGCTAGTTTGCGCCCGTCTCGATCCACACACTCCCATCCCCTAAGCGAATGGGGATATTCATGATAACCAACAGTTGTTCGCATGTCTTTGATTACATTAACCAATCGTCCTGAAACTGTGTATATCTCGATCTTTACTACGTCAGCATCGTCTGTGAGGGTGTAAGTGAACCGGGTTCTTCCTTCATTGTTTGGGTCAGTTGTTTCAAGTGAAACCGGATTCGGATAATTGCCTATGTTTATAATATTAAATTCTTTCTGAACTGTGAAATTCACTACTTCTTCATGGTAATTTCCATTCACGTCGGTTGCTGACACAATAAGTGTATAAGAACCCGCATCAACATCAATTTGATACTTTACAGGTATGGAGTTAATATTATTTGTAGATAAAGTATAATTAGTAACTGCTTCACCATTCAAAAATATTTTTATCTTATCAGTATCAACACCATTTTTGTCCTGAATAATAAATGAGAACTGTGCGTTGTTATCGACATAGCCACCATTTGTGAATTCCTGTCCTTCGACATTCACATCGATAGAAGGTACTGTGGTATCATTATTGTTGAAGAGACCATACAGCCCTGGTGTTGAAATATATGAATAAGAAACATTCTTATCTCCAAGATTTGTATCCCCACCGATCATGAACCAGCATTTCAGGTCATCGTTCCAGCGATATATCTTGAAATTGCCCTGTTGTGCAAGATTTTGCGTGGCTGTATCTGTCCTCGAATAATTAAAAACAAGAGATATATCTTTCTTAAATTTCTTATCTTGTGTAAGGCATGTGGAATCGAATGAGGCAATCTCATAACACATAAGTGCTTCGGATAGCAAAGTTATCGGCTCAACGTCAGGAAGAAGAGTCATCGTGTCCAGCGTTGAAGGATTAATATAAAATAATTCATCTTGAGATACAGTACCCGAAGGAAATGATGCAACGAAGTTGGAATCAAGACTGGGGTGTGAAAGGGCTGCATTATCGGGAACAGTAAAAGTATTAAGGGTGAATGTTTTTGTAAAAACATTATTGTAATAACTGAGCTCAAGATAGGATGTGTCTGGATTTGCATGTACGGTTAGAGTATACTCTGCCGGTGCTAATTCACAGGTAAATGTGACACTCCTTTTTTCAAGAGATCCAAGCTGGGGAGTTGTTAGTGAATCGATAATTGTAGAGCCGTTCAATAAAATAATTTTTGTAGTGGGAGTTGATAGCTTTCCAACATTAAAAAGTCCCACATCAAAAGATATTCCTGTTGATGAAAAATCCAAAGCAAATGTTTCTACATCAATATCGGGTCCTGAAACCTCAAAACTCGACTCTTCTGACTGTGTTATTTCACCATCTGACGCATGGGCTTCTATATAATATTCAATCGTCTTTTCAGTATCAAAAACACCTATTGGCTCGATTGTCTTATAACCGAGCGTGTCTCCGCTATCTTCTTGCATCAAAACCGAATACTGTGTTTGAGGGCTGCTACTCTTCCACCAGACACATTTCACAGAATCAATACCTGCTTTGTTATATACCTTAGCAGAGATATAAACAGAATCGCCAATCGCAGGAATTTCCGGGATAGGTTTCATATGAAATATTGCTGCTTTACCAACACTGAACTCAGTATGTCCGACATAGTCTGAATATGAATCATAGCCATACGTTCTCACAATTCGAGTAAATTCTGCCGCTGATTCCAAAGTATCAATAATATAGTTATAACCTGCAGGCGTATATGACTTTCTCTCAATATTATTCAGCTCAACTTGAATAAGTTCATCCGGTTTATAGGGATTTCTAATAAGATCCTCTTCATCTGTAATATAATAAGAAACCCGATTAAGCGAAGAGCTTTCATTATCAATGAATATCGAGACAGTGTCACCCTTTACAAGCTGATAACTATCAAGAGTTGTTGCCAGCTCTTGCGTTGGCAGAACAATATCGATTGCCGGATCACCCATATAATTGAAGGACCGCAAGAAAACAAGGTGAGCGCTATCCCAAGGATATTTAAGTGCGTACTCTGTTTTGGCGATATTGCATATTGTTGCAATATTTCTTTCTCCGAAAGTAAAAATGCTTTGCAGGAAATATGCACCAAGGTACTCATCCTGATCGAGAAATCCCTTGCCTGCTCCTCCGAAGAAACCAATTGCTCCTTTACCTGCCTCCAGCACAAAAGCTTCACCGAGGCAGCTCGTACCGGGATATTCAAAGTTTGAAGTGTAGCAGGTCAAGCTGCTGATTATCGGGTAGTTATCATTAAAAAGTGTGGAAATATCTCCCAAGTTCATAAGATTAAGATCGGACCAGATCTGTCCTCCACCGTGCCCCATGAACTGCATGAGTGCAGTGCCGTCATCAATATAATCTTTGATATTCGTTGTGCTGCCCCAATAGGGATCATCATGATCTGCCTGTGCATATATACGCGATACACGATAATTTTTTGGTATATATTTTTCATTCAGGCGCTGGCTTTGATCTTCAAAAGTTCCCGAACCTCCTGCGATTAGCATGAGATGATTCCGCCAGTTATCATTAAAATTCGGCTGTGTATTATACTGGATCGTTTTCGCAAAAATGGGGAGTATTTGCTCTGTTTCCCAGATCGGTATTCGACCGATTGCCAAATCGGGAAGTTCATCATCACCTACTATAGATACAAACCAGTTATCATCTACGGTCGCGCCAACATGATACGACCAGCTCATATGCGAGGGCACAATACTGTATTTTTTACTCGGTGAAATCGGTCTTTCGTCATAGCATGCATCCCCTAGTAAAAGTACATACCGGGGTGCGGGTTCCTGCCAGTTATTATATGCATAAGAAATAAAATCTTTGATCGCCTGATCAGAACGCAGTCCGTGATTGAACTCATCGTAAATAGCTTCTGTGGAAACAGTCTTTACAACGAGCCCCTTTTCATCATACCAGTGTGCAGCAAAATCATAAAAAATATCTTCTTCAAGAAATTCCCGTTTTGATATCACGATATAATCCGCCTGCTCACCGGGTGTTCTTATATTGCTTGGATAATCTGGTAGAACTTCTTTGGGCACCAGCTTTTGTGAATTACTAACTGCTAAATATTTGGTGTTATTGTCTAAAACTTGGTCTTGAAAAGTAAGCACATAAGGAGCGCCGCCTTCAGGTAGTCCTGACTCGATACTTAGATTTTCGAATTTACTGATCCCCAATTTATATACATCAATATCAGAAGTAGTAAATTCATTTATCTCGAATTGCATCAAGCCGGGCGAAAAGGAGGTGGGTTTATTGAATTCCAGCATATCCTCGTGTGCAATACACTTGCGCCAATAATTGATATTAATATAATCTAAAAGAATTCGATCGTAGGAGGCATCGGTATCACCGGGAAGGGAAATATAAATTTGGTTACTTCCATTATTGAGCTTATCACCATCAATGATTCCAGTCATAATCTTTTCGTTCTGACCATACCAGTACTCAGAACCGACTTGAGAGGAATTTATATAGGAAAGCGCATGATGCTCGCCCGTATTTTCATCACTGCCATAGGTTTCACCAAAGAAACAAATTTTCACTTCTGCGCTTCTTTCAACATTATTGCTTTGAAGGGGATTTGGTAATTGAATAGTAAAATTAGTCATATTCGGTGCGCTGATCTGTTGCCAAAACCAGAGATCTTCCCGCACCTGTGTCACCTGGCTCAATTTTGAGTAAATGCTTTGATTTTCAAAATGAACATCTGTATCGAAATTATATACTTTCTTGATATAGGGATTTGTATCATACAAACCACCATCCTCGATTGCAAGGCGTGTGCCGAGTGTTCCTTCTTTATAGCTCAAGTAACATACATTTTCCCAGGAAAAGGGGTTATAAAAGCAATCTTC
>JAGHCS010000103.1 GCA_021160355.1 Candidatus Cloacimonadota bacterium | reverse complement strand
TTCGTGGTTAAAAAAAAGTAATAATCCGTCTACATTAAAACTACGTCGTGAAAAGAAAGGAAAAGAAAATGTTTAAAAAAACAAAATTAGTTCTCGGAATGATGCTGATAATGTTATTGGCAATGAGTGCAAGCCTGATGGCACAAACATCCACTCCACCATCAAACTACACAACCAGTACTGGTTTAAGTGGCGACCCTTACTTTATTTCATCATTAGATAATCTTTATTGGCTTTCACAAACTTCTGGTGATTGGGATATGTACTACGAACAAACCATAGACATCGATGCTTCAGCTACTTCCGGTTGGGACAGTGGCGCCGGCTTCTCACCCATCGGAAATCCCACAACCCCATTCACCGGCTCGTATGACGGTGGTGGTCATACCATTGATAATTTATTTATTTATCGTTATTCTGATGATTATATCGGTCTATTTGGATGGACAGATGGTGCTAATATTGAAAATTTGGGAGTAACTAAATGCGATGTTACCGGGAGAGATTATGTGGGCGGACTCGTAGGAGTGAATTATGATCTTGCAACAATAAGCAACTGTTACAGTACAGGAGAAGTAAATGGAGATTGGAATGGTGATTATGTGGGCGGACTCGTGGGAGATAATAATGGGACAATAAGCAACTGTTACAGTACAGCAAATGTAATAGGATCTGAGGGAGGACATATCATGGGCGGACTCGTGGGAGATAATAATGGGACAATAAGTAAATGTTACAGTACAGGAGGGGTATATGTAATGGGTTATCAAGTGGGTGGACTCGTGGGATATAATAATAAGACAATAAGCGACTGTTACAGTACAGGATGGGTAAGTGGAATTAATTTTGTCGGCGGGCTTGTCGGGTGTCACTCTTCAACAACAGTAAGCAACAGCTATAGTACAGGAAGAGTAATTGGAGTTAATACTATTGGCGGTTTCATAGGTTTGAGTTATGGAACATGTACTAATTCATTCTGGGATAAAGAAACTTCCAAAAGAACAATAGGAATAGGTGGCGGAATTCCAGTAACACAACCAATTGGCAAAACCACTGCAGAAATGAAAACAGGACATTTTTCAGGCTGGGATTGGACAAATACCTGGGAAAGAATTGGCTATAATTACCCAAGATTAATTGATAATCCAGACCCAACCCTTCCCGTCGTACTTTCCACCTTCACTGCTCAATATCTAAATAACACCCCAACTTTATACTGGACTACACAATCCGAAACGGATAATATGGGCTGGTTCGTATACCGTAATCAAGTAGAGGATTTCACTTCAGCTACAAAAGTGTCCAATATAATAGAGGGACATGGCACAACTACAGAACAGCAGTACTATATCTATGAAGATATGATTGCAGACCCACAGGTAGGGGATATATATTACTACTGGCTAGAAAGTATTGATTACAGCGGACAGGTAAACCATTATGATAAAGTAGCGATTTTTAGCATATCGGATCATCATGATCCCAATCATGGTTTAGTAACTGTTCCACAGCAGTTTGGACTGCTTCAGAACGAACCGAATCCAGTTATTTCCTCAACAATGATTTCCTTCAATCTTCATGAAACTGCACAAGTAGATGTGAGCATCTATAACATGGAAGGACAGCTTGTGAAATCTCTTTTTTCGGGAGTCGCTTCATCCAAAACTATGGAGTGGAATGGGAAAGATGAGTACGGAAGAGAACTCACACCTGGAGTGTATTTCTACAACCTGATCGTGAATGGAAAAACCGAAGAGACAAAGAAACTGATAATTGTTAGATAAAAACAATCGAGTTTATTCGGGGCTGAACTGTTCAGCTCCTTTTTTTATTACATAAATAAAAACTTATTCCAAATAAACTCCAACTCCTACTACAAGAATATCTCCATCAACAGCTATTTGTTTAACATATGATGATTTTGCTGATGCTTCATCCTCGCCGGGCTTGTTCCACCAATAATCCACCCATCCGCAGCCATTTTCTCTTCCAACTTCAAGCATATCTCGTATAAAATATTTACCATTCACATCTTGTGTATCATAGAGATTTGTTCCTTCAATTTCAGGATGAACGAGCAGCATTCCTTCATCATCGAGGACAAATACATAATTGTTATTAAATATGTATTCTGACTTGGGATCTCTTAATTCCTCGAAAGCCGCAATTCCTTCTGCATTGATAATTTCAGCAGCTTCATTAACTTGATCAATGATGAAAGCTCTTTCCATTTTCATATCGTAAAGACCGCAGCCGGTAATATATTTCTTTCCGGATGGAGCAATGGCAGATTGCACGTAAGTAGATTTCCAAGTAGGTTCCTCTTGTCCTGGAATATTCCATAAATAATGCGACCATCCGTTACTTTCATCGCTGGCTACTTCGATTATGAACCATTTAATAAAGGGTTTTCCATTTACATCGGTCAGCTCCATTACATTTGTACCAACGAGGGCAGTACTGGCATGAGCATATACCATCGCGTCCGGATCAATAACAAAAATGTACTTATCATCATGACGCCATTTGGAATCCTGAACTGCAAATTCGGCAAAGGCATCTTCACCTTTTTCTTCGATCAATAGAACTGCATCATTAACAAGCTCTACCAATTTTTCTGTTTCTTTGTATTGGAATTCTGAACCGTCAGCGCACAAAATCGCACTCACGAGTAGAATGCTTATCAAAATACTAAATGATATTATAAACAGAGTGGAGATCTTTTGTTTTTTCATTTCTTGCTCCATGATTTTATTTTAGGCTAACTCTCAAAACTTTATGAATTTGTGATATTTTACGTCAACATTTATTGCTTTTTTGAATAAATTGCTCTGAATTTTCAAAATAGTTATTCAATATTACGATTTAGTATTATATATCGAGTAATTCTTTTTACGACCAACTCGTGTTTTTCATCATATTCCTTGACGCCAAAAATGTTGATTAATTCGTTTACAGATAATTTCAAATTCTCATATGAGAAAATAATCAGGAGGTCTGATGATAGAAATCCTTGACCTGAAAAAGGTCTTTGAAAACAAAAAGAAGGGAACAGTATCTTACAAGGAAGCACTCAAGGGTATCAGCTTCATGTGCAAACCGGGTGAGATTTTCGGTCTACTGGGTCCAAATGGAGCAGGAAAAACTACAACTCTTAGATGTATTTCAACACTGATCAAACCAACTTCAGGCACAATTACTGTAAATGGCTTTGACTCCCTTAAGGATGATAGAAAAGTGAGATCGGTTATCGGCTTTCTTACAAGTGATATGAAGCTGGATGGTTTTTTTACTCCCGACTACATGATGGATTACTTCGGACGCCTGAACAAGATGTCACCCGAAGATATCGCAGAGCGAAAAGAAGTACTCATCAAAGAACTTCACATGGAAGAATTCAGGAATAAAAAAATCGACAAACTTTCGACTGGTATGAAACAGAAAACATCAATCGCAATCAGTCTCATTCACAATCCGGATGTCATCATCTTTGATGAACCCACAAATGGATTGGATGTGGTCACCGCAAAAAATGTAACCGATTTCCTCAAAAAATATGCGAGAGAGGGGAAAACTGTGCTTATTTCAACGCATATTATGGGCGTTGCAGAGCAGATCTGCGATAAGATCGGAATTCTGATAGAAGGTCTGATAAAAGAATTGGGCTCACTCGATGAAATTGTGAAAAGGAACAAAACTAACAATCTTGAAGATGTATTTTTCAAATATCTGGAGGTGCAAGATGTTTAGTGATGCCTATATCATAATGAAGAAAGAACTAAAACGCCTTTTCACTGATAGAAGAACAGTTTTCTTCATGGTCGTACTGCCACTTGTTATGCTGCCAGTCATGTATACAGTGATGGGGAAGATCAGTCAATCTAGATCCGCTGATATACGTTCGTATCACGGGACTGTATTTATTGCTCCTGAAATGCAGAAACAGTCCCCGATCTACGAGGAGTTCATATCCATTATTAATAGCCAAATGAATGTAACGATCAATGAGATTCCCGAAGCTTATATACCAACAGCCAAGGAACTGATCAAGGAAAAGGAAGCTCAGTTATTGATAACTTTCCCAGAAAATATTGATTTTGCATTTGATGCGATACAACCGTTTGATATACATGTTTTTTATAATGGCGCTTCAGATTATTCGAGTTATTTTTACAGAAGGACTTATGATGCGGTCAATTCTCTTGCAGACACTTTGATATACTTACGATTAGAGTCGCTCAATATTCCAACAGAGATTCTTACGCCAGTTACTGCGAACAGAACGATAAGCCCTGAGCTAGTGAATCTCGCAAAAAAGGGGAGCGAGGTTGGCAAAGTATTCGGTGTGCTTCTTCCGTTTATCATTATATTGTATCTTTTCGTGAGCTCGATGCAGGTGGGTATCGATACGGTTTCCGGTGAAAAAGAACGTGGAACACTGGCTATTTTACTTGTTAATCAAGTGGACAGAGCTTCAATAATACTGGGAAAACTCTTGGCAGTTGTGTGTGCGTCCTTTGCAAGTGCGATAAGTTCTGTTGTAGGTTTGATGATCGCTGGGAGATATTTTCTTAAAGATCTATTCCGCTCTTCCGCAGAGATGTCCGACTTCATATTAGGAGCAGATCAAATTCTTCAACTTGCGATTTTGCTTATTCCAGTTGCTATACTACTTGTCTCGTTAGTGCTCATTTGCGCAACATATGCTCGAAATTCAAAAGAGGCAGCCGGTTTAGTTATGCCGCTTTATATGGTCGTTTTGATCTTGAGTATCGGTACAAGCTCGATGGGAGAAACTGTGCCTACTTGGATGCATTATACCCCGATCATTAATACGGTAGTCGGGCTCAAATCAGTATTCATTAAATCATCTTCGTGGGGAAATGTTATTATTGCAGCAGTTACCAGTTTGATCTTTTCGGGATTGCTCATATTTTTCATGATCAGGATGTTCAAAAACGAAAAGATATTATTTAGAATTTAAGGAGTTTTCATGATTGAAAAAGATATATCAAAATATAAAAAAATGTTTTCCGAATATACGGAACTGCGTATTCAGGAAAATCGAAATTGTGCCATATCAGTAGTCAATGGCGATATTATGGGCAATAACAGAAGCTCTGAAAGCGGAGTGTCTGCACGTGTATATAAAAAAGGTGTGTGGGGATTTTCGTCCAATCCTACTATCTCAGATGAAACAGTCCAAACTGTCATCAAAGCAGCCACAGAAAATGCCCTGTATCTAAATGACAGGGAACGCAGAAACAAGCCACCCCTTCCTGTCTCAATCGATACTGCAGAAAAAGATTTTATGACTGGGAAAAAAAGGAAAACCCAAAAGGAGATGATTGATTTTCTCAAAGAAATTGATTCCTATATCGGGAAGACATATACAGATCTCACTGCAAGAACAACTGTGTACCGATGTCTTGAGATGGAAAAAGCGCTTCTTACTTCGGAAGGTTCACGTGCATATTCGATGGTGCCGAGATCTATCATTTATACTTCTTTGAGTTTAACCAAGGACGGTCAACCCTTTGAGCTGTATGAAGTTTTTGGCGGATTCGGACAATTTGAAGACCTCTTCGTCAAACCGGAAGATCTTTATGAGAAAATCGATTCACAGTATGAACATCTAAAGAAGAAATCCGAAGGCGTGTATGCCAAGGCAGGATTAGCTGATTGTATTTTTGGTCCTGATCTCGCAGGTATTCTTTCTCATGAAGCGATCGGTCATACTGTTGAAGCAGATATTGTGCTTGGCGGTTCGATCGCGGCAAATTATCTCAACAAAGTAGTTGCAAATCCGAACATGACTATGATTGATTATGCTCATACTGCGATGGGTAAACTATGTCCTATACCTGTATTTGTCGATGATGAAGGCACGAAAGCAGAAGATGCAGTTCTCATTGAAAATGGTGTCCTGAAAACCTTCATGCATAACAAGGAGAGCGCTCAGCATTTCTGTGTCAAACCTACCGGTAATGCCCGTGCCTACACCTATTCTGATGAACCGATAATTCGTATGAGAAATACCGCAATTGTGCCGGGCACAGACAAACTGGAAGACATGATAGCTTCTATAGATGATGGATATTATCTTATGCAGGCATCAAACGGGCAAGCTGATTCCACGAGCGAATTCATGTTCGGTATTGTGAAAGGGTATGAGATTAAAAACGGAAAGCTTGGGAAGGGGATCAAAGATACGACAATCTCAGGTGTTGCGTTTGAAATGTTGAAAACAATCAGTATGATTTCCGACGATATGTCCTGGTCATGTGGCGGGATGTGCGGGAAGAAACAGCTTATTCCTGTTGGCATGGGCGGACCTGCCGTGAAATGCAAAGTCAATATTGGAGGTAAATAATGAAAACTGATAGAGAACTCGTGAAATATTGTATTGAAAGAATGCTGCAAAAAGGTGCTGAAAAAGCCCAATGTTACCTTAAATATAACAAGAAACACGAACTCAATGTTGATGCAGGCGAGATGAAACTTCTTCGAACTAACTTTGATACGAGCATTCTTTTTAAAGCAATTATCAATGATCAGAAAGGTGATCTGAAGATCAATAAAATGGATAAGGATTCTCTTGATAGTGCAATTGATCAGGTCATTGAGCTTGCTCGGTCGTCACGACCAGATAAAGCAAACGATATTGCAGATAAACAGCCCCCCAAAGAATTCACCGCCGGTAGAGAAAAGCCCGATCTTGATCTGATGTATGATAGATTGCATGATTTTGTGCTTTATGAGAAGGAACATTATCCACAAACAATGATAGAGCAATCAATTATAGATTTCACACAGTCAAACATACTCATTCAGAATTCAAATGGTGTAGATTTCGAAGGTAACCGCGGGCTCTATTCCTTTTCGGTGATGTTCACTTCAAAGGAAGGTGAGAAAGCATCATCCTTTAACTACTCGGGATGCTCAATGAAAGAGCTCGCTCATCCTCTCCATGAATATGCTTCAGTTGATATGCTTCTCGGGCAATCTAGCCAACAAATACACACCTCGGCATTTCCGGGAAAGATGGTTGGTGATGTGATCATCACACCGGACTGTCTCTCATCATTTATATACTACATTACAGCTTATCTTTCGGATTATTCTCTCATTTCAGGAAGCTCGATCTACAAAGATAAATTGGATGAGAAGATAGCCAATGAAATTCTCACTCTTCATTCCTATCCGCGCTCACCTGAAATCGCAAAGAATTACTTCTTCACGAGAGATGGCTTTGAAGCTCAAAATATGACCATTATTGATAAGGGTGTTCTCAAATCCTTCCTGCTTTCTCAATATGGAGCAAACAAAACAGGGAAGCCGAAAGCAGTGAACAGCGGGGGATGCTATATTGTTGAACCGGGTACTACCGCATTTGAAGACATGGTTTCATCGATTGATAAGGGATTACTGCTTTGCAGATTTTCCGGTGGAAATCCAAGTGATAACGGAGATTTTTCCGGTGTAGCAAAAAACAGCTATCTTATAGAAAATGGCAAAATTTCCAAGCCCGTGAACGAAACCATGATCGCGGGTAATCTTGCAGAAATGATAAAAAATATTGCAAATATTTCTAAAGAGAGAATAGATTACGGCAGCGAAATTTATCCCTGGATCCATGTGAAAGGGATCACAGTATCGGGAAAATAAATAAGGACAACAAAGATGTATTTATATCAGCACACACAAAGGAGTAAGATACTTTTCTACACAATCATTATAAT
>JAGHCS010000134.1 GCA_021160355.1 Candidatus Cloacimonadota bacterium | reverse complement strand
GCCGTAAATATACTGACTATAATTCAGAGATACATCATAATTTCTTGATTCAAAAAATAGTTTAAATCCATGACATCCATCCCTTTGTCCTGGTTCGCAGGCATTGTAATCATATAACGGAGATCCATCAGTATTATAAAATATTGAAGTTGATCCATCAAGATTTCCTAAATTGGATTTACTCGTTCCCATATAATCACCGGCACATTCGCCTTGTGTGTGCTCCACCCAACCATTCACGATCCAAGGATCTGGTCCGGGATTTAGATATTGAATCCAATAATCATCTACATGCCCTCGTATTACTCTGCCATCGATTCCCAAGTGAGTTACACTTAATGGACATTCATCAACCCACATATTAACCCACCAAGTTTGTCCCCAACTATTATTATCCATCGGCATGAAACCGTTATTGGTTGGTCCTGCATAGGCATTTGCATATCCTGTTCTGTCATAATACCCTGCGATCATAGCTGCTGATGTTGGAAAACATCCATAGCACCAATCAAACGCAGGGACATCTTCCAGAACAACTACATTCCTGTTTGTTTCTGGATCTGGAAATTCTGCGATGGGTAAAAGATGTTCCGGTGGCGGGCTTCCGGGAATAATGATCCGGTCTACCCAATTGCCATCTTTGTCTATAAAAGTTTTTTTAAAAGCTTGTTCGTTTGCCGCGAGTTGCGATAATGAAAACAGAATGAGGAATGTTGAACAGAATACAATAATTCTTCTTATAAAGACCATATGTTCTCCGTACTAAATTGGTATGAATATAGAGTTATACAATAAACATTCAAATAGAAGGTAAAAACAGCAAATCGAAAAAGATTATGATGTCTTGTTATGTCAATAAAACAGCATTTCTATATATTTATCTCAACAATAAACATCTGTTCACAGATAAGATTTTGTTCCCTTTTTGAAGTTGGTACAAATAAATTCCTGACGGGACTTTTTCATCATTATTGCTCATCCCATTCCAAGTCACGGATTTCTGCCCGATTGAGACAGGGATTTGAGAAACGAGTTCTCCTTTAAGATTGTATATCTTAATTTCTGTAGGATTGTTTTGCATCTTAGAAAATGAGATAGTTGTCGAATGAGTGAAGGGATTTGGATAGTTTTCGATGAAAGTGTTTGTCTGCGGCTCATTATCCACAGACACAGAATTTTGGTTATAAAATACCATGATTGAGGGATTGCCTGAGTTCCCGACAACCAAGTCGGGGCTTCCGTTACCATTGATGTCACCAAAAGCAATTGCAGTACCGACGCTGCTGCAATCATAAGACCATGATGGTACATCTTGAAGAGCTCCATTATCATTCATATAGATATTCACGACTCCATTTGAGAAATGGATCTCGGCAAGATCCTTGTCACCATCGCAGTCAACATCGCAAAATCGCAGATCCTGTTGTCCAAAATAAGTGTAAGTGGATATCCACGAAAGTGAGAGTGTTCCCATATTGTTATTGAAAAGTTCTGTGGGATCATGACCGAGTGCAAGGTCGTCCCAGCCATCATTATTTACATCAGCCCAACCAATCCCTTTGTCCGTATCATAATCACCGGTTGTCCACATGGGGCTTGTTGCCAGTGAACCACTATTGTTTTTATACACACCACTTTCAAAGTTTGCCCATTTTGATACTGCGATATCTTCCCATCCATCATGATCCATATCAGCAGCAGCAAGAAAATTTTGAATAGATGTCTCTGCTGATTGCCAGGATGGAGTTGTATTTAATGCACCACTGTTATTCATGAACATATACATTGGACGATAGGGATCGTATGTACTGTTGCCCTGATTTGCGGTTATCACATCTATGTCTTCATCATGATCGATGTCTATCAGGAGGGCATAGTTATTCCATGCACCGCCACTTTCATTCGAATACCAACCGGGTGCAGTACTGGGTCCGGTTAATGAACCGTAATAAATCACTGAGGGATCCATACTGTAGCCACCGTTTGCAGCAAAAATATCAGGAAACCCATCGTCATTGATGTCTGCGACCTGAATGTCCCCAGTGGAGACCTCATCTGAACTTGTCCAAGAAGGATTTGCTTCGAGTGCTGTTCCTTGATTGAAATAAATGTAATTGTGCCAATCATCATAGGGAGGGTAACTGTCAGAATGATAACACCCCACAATTACGTCATTATAACCGTCATTATCCACATCATATACCTGCAATGCACCAACCTGAACCCGGAAATTGTTTTGCCAGTCCGGAGTGAGATTGTAAGGAATATCCCTTGTGGTAAAACTGTTTTCGTCGATAATTTTACCGGATGAGTATCTGAAAATTTGATGTCCGTCTTCAGAAATTTCCGTTTTCATGACTTTTTCAGATTCATCAAGTGCAAATAAAAAAGAACTCATAAAAATCCCCATTAACAAAATAAAGAAAAGTTTGTTCATGCGAACCTCCGTTTTTTACTTTTTGGTTAATTATATTTTGAATTGAAATTATATTTGACGTGAAATCTGTCAACACATTTTATCACAAATGACTGTAAAATTTCGCAAAGTATTTGCAATAGACGTCTCAAGGAGTTTCTCCTTATCACCAATTGCATTTTCATACGTTTCATCAAAAGGGATTGTGCCGAGATAGGATTTAGGGAACGCTTCTTTTGCGTAGTGAATTGTCGGGTATGTCATGTTTTCAATAACGCCGAGTATTGAAACGTTGAGTTCTTGTAGTAATTCGACCGATTTTTTTACTACTTTTGTCGTGATCTTTGAAGGTGTGGTTACAATACAGAATTCAATTTTTTTTATGAGACGTATAATATCGAGTGTGGTATCATTGATTCCGGGAGGCATATCGATAATGAGATAATCAAGTTCGTCCCATCGTGTAATAGCGAGCAATTCAAGAATTGCATTTGTGATGTCCTGCCCTCGTAATGGTGTTGCATGATCCTGAGTAAAATTTGTAATTGTGATATACGAAATTCCATGAAGTTTTGGAGGTATAATACCTTCGTCTTCATCAGGAAAGTGAAAATCTTCCAAACCAAGTATTGTATGGGTCGAAGCGCCGGTGAAGTCAAGATCAAGTAATCCAACTTTTTGATTGGAGTCTGCGAGAACAAGGGCTAGTAGAGATGCGACTGTGCTTTTACCAATTCCGCCTTTGCCACCGGCAATTGCAATGACCTTTCCAATTTTTTCGAGTCGTTTTTCTACGACATTTATTCGGGGGTCCATTATTTCTCCTGCAACATATTTTTTTAACTTATAACCACGAAAAGCTCGAAATTCACGAAATAGTATTTAAAAAATAAGTAAGAATGTACATTTAAAATTTTTAGTTATATTGACATAACATCTTTAGGTTACATAATTTTTTTGCGTCTTTCGCATATTTCGTGGTTTATATTATTTCTCGCCCTCAATCGAATCTACCCAGATGCCGCGTCCTTTCACGATCTCAAAATCAGGGCTTTTACATGTGGGGCATTTGAGAAACACATGCGCAGTTTCAGGGATAAAATGTATTGATTCTGTTTCATCATCATCCAGATTTTTTTTCACATCGCTGAAAAGCCATTCATGCCCGCAGTTCATGCATTTGAATCCTGCCGGTTCAATCTCAAGTTTGCAGGTTACCTCGTTAAAAAGATCGGGAGCATCTTTCAGGACCTGCTGCAATGCAGTTTCAAAAATTTCTCTGGAAATGGTTTGCAGTTCACCGATTTTCACAACGATTTCGGTGACTTTTATTAAATTTTCTTCTTTTGCAACTTTCTTTGCAGTGGTTATAACTGCATCAGCCAGTGCCCATTCATGCATATTTGCTCCTCATGTAGATTTAATTATATCATTTCTTCTTGCGTTCAACTCGCCCCCCCCTACAGATCATAATACCTGGCGATTTCCCACGGGTGGGGTATTTTGCGCATTTCGTCGAGATCTTTTCTCTTGATTCGTATCCATTTCATTAAAAGATCGGCTGGCAAAACATTGCCATAAGTAAGATAGTCATTATCAATCCTTAAATTGTGCAGGGCAAACTCAAGTGTGTCAGGGAAAGATGGAATCTTTTTCAGTTCTTCTATTGAGAGATCATATAAGTTTGATTCAAGAGGTCCAAATCCCTTTTCAACAGGATCGATCTTTTTCTTTACGCCATCTATACCAGCCATGATAAGCGCAGCAAAAGCAAGGTATGGGTTGCAAGTCGCATCTGTGGGACGGAACTCGAACCTGCGTTCTTCAGGATCTTTAATATATGCGGGAATTCTTATTGCAGCAGAGCGGTTGCCTTCTGCAAATACGGCTTTTGAAGGTGCTTCAAGTCCTGCGATCAATCTGCGGTACGAATTAGATGTAGGATTTGTAAGTGCAGCAAGAGATGCTGAATGATATAGAATTCCACCGATGAAATACATTGCAGTTTCACCCAATTTATAGAGCCCTTTGGGATCATTGAAGATATTCTTTCCATCTTTTTTCAGGAACATGTGAATGTGCATGCCATTCCCGGCTTCTCCTGGCATGATCTTGGGCAGAAATGAGATGACCTTGCCGTGTTTTTTTGCAATCCTGTGGCTGATATTCTTTGCCAGAACGGTCGCATCCGTTGCTTTTTCTACAGGTCCAAATTTGAATTCGATCTCTGCCTGTGAGGTGCCTACTTCATGATGATGATATTTCACACCGATCCCAATTTCCTGCAATGCCAGCACGATCTCATTTCTGATGTTGAAATAATGATCATTCGGTTCTGAGCGGTGATACCCGCGATTTGGTGCAAGGCGGTAGATTTCCTCGCCTAAAGGGGGACTTGCCATCTCACTGCTTTCTAATCTATAAGATACTTCGCGCGTATTCATAATGCTGAAAAGTTCATCAATAATATTAAATTCCAACTCGATGAGCACCTGAACCTCATCTGCGATATCTTCTTCTTTCAGGGCAGTAAGCGCCTTTTGGACAATATGCCTGAGATCCTGAGAAAAGCTCTTGCCGGTGTGTGCATCATACACATCACAGAAAAAATATAATATCTTTGATACAGGATCCACAGGATCAATAAATGCACTGTTCAAATCGGGTTTGAATATCATATCCGAGCTTTCAACATTTGCAAATCCAAAGTTTGATGCATCAAATCCGATGCCATGCTTCATGAGTTTTTCAGAGAAATTTTCTGCAGGAATAGTTACATTGCGAAGCCGCCCTTCGATATCCGGCACATAAAATGAAACAAAATCTAATGTATTACTTTTTATGAAGTCTTTAACTTCAACACAATTTTTAAATGAAAGCATTATACCTCCGCATTTGATATATTGGGAAAGCAAAAATTTGGTTATATGATTATATGTCAAATAAAAGGTTGTCTTTTTGCTTAAAAGAAGAATTATATAATTTTAACAGGCAAAGGATAACTGATTTAATAAATCCAGGTCGAATCTCGTCAAAGTGAGAGTGTTAGAATTCTTTCTCTTTCGAAACCTTCTTTATTTCAATAATATTCAGCTCACCGAACACAACATCTGTATTGACTGAAATGTATTTCTTTCCTTTTACATAACCAGGTGAGACATAAGAGTTATTTCCGATTGCTGCTACATTTCCATCCGGCAGATGCGCGCTCGAAAAGACCGATGATACCTTAACAATGACCGGTTTATTCGGATCGATCAATACATCACCCTTCCCAAATATAACATTTACTTCATAATTAAGGTGCTCATCGTCGAGTTCGACCTCGGAAAGATCGATAGAACCTCTTCCGAAAATGATATTATATTCCTCATTTTTATTCGCACTCTTCAGGTCACTCGAAGAGAATACAACAGTATTTTTAGAAGCTTTGATACCAAAGGAACCGAACAGTATTTTTAGTCCTATGTAGATAAAAATCAATGCTATGATGATTGAAAAAACCGGTATCTTGATATTGAATACCGCATTTAGAATAATGCTCAAACCGAATAGGATGATCACTGCACCCCAGAAAAAGCTGCTGAATAAGAAACCCATTTTCACATGTCCTCCATGTTGTTTGGTTATTAAATTTACGGTTCTATAATTATGACAGGAACATACATCTCATCCTCACTCAAGCCGCCGTGATGACCTGTGTGCTGATGAGGACTTTCACCTAATATTTTATCTTGAATAACATAATTTTCTTTTGGAATAAGAACATAATCCCCGATCCTGTCCCACAATCTCGGATCAGGTTCATCCAATCCGAAAAAGTGTCTTTCGACAAGTTCAGTGCTCTTGAACATTGAGCACACATCAGAAAGATGTTCATTTATATAGATTTCGAAAATATCTGCCATGCCCTGTTTTACATAGCAGTACGCAGCTCTCGGGTCGCCTGAAAGAGGCATCACGAGAGTTTCTTTCAGCTTTGGATGCTGGTTAACGTCGATAAGTGAGTTTTCATCACTATCGATCAGCCCATGATCTGCGGTGATAATAACTAAACTGTCCGTATTCCTTATTGAATAAACAAAATTTTCCAGCGCTCTCGCAAGGTTCATATAATGATCTTTACATTGTGGTGAATGTATTCCGTTCTTGTGCGCCAAGGTATCAAAAGTAGGCCAATACGCATAGATGAATTTTTCTTGCGGAACGTCCCGAACAAGGGTGAGGAGTTTCATAAAAAAGTTTTCTGTATTTTCTTTTTCGTATGCAACTG
>JAGHCS010000108.1 GCA_021160355.1 Candidatus Cloacimonadota bacterium | reverse complement strand
GGCTGTTGATTGCTTTGCATCTCTCGGTATTCAAGCCATTCTTGCAGAATCGTTTGGTGCGATTTATAAAAGGAATGCTATTAACTCAGGATTGCCAATTCTTACTATTACAGAAATTGATCTTTCAAAGTTATCTCAACGAGATGAGATTACTATTGATCTTGAAAAGGGAACTGTGTCAAATCCATACATCCGTATAGAACCTTTTTCAAGAGTACAACTTGATATTTATCGAACTGGGAATTTGTTTACTTTTGGTAAGAAAATAATTGAGAATTAAAAAAAACATAAAGAAAGGAGCAACAAAAGTGAAAGTTTGTAGTAAATTTGGACTATTGCTTTTGATCTTCACTCTGTTACTGGTGAGCTCCGCATTGGGGGACATGCTTCCCAATAATGAACCTGTTGAAGGATTGAAAATTGAAGATGTTCCTCATGATGACGGTGGGGGGCTCATGCTGAGCTGGAAACCTCTACCCAAAGAAAAGCGTATCATCGAATATCGTATTTACCGCGGCTATACTCCGGACAGTTTGTTCTATATCGGAAAGATCCCGGTGGATGCCAAAACCGGTGTTGCAGCCGATACCATGAGATATGTGGATCAGGGTTGGACATTCTTCGTTGATGCTACCTCACACGCAAAGCTGAAACATGAAAAAGGTCAGAAGAAAGGAACAAAAGGGGCAGAAGTGCTCTATCGAACCGTTCCTCGTGACATGAAAGTATACGGTCCGATGATGGATCATTATCGTATGCTTGCAGTTATTCCTGACAAAGAATACTTGTATCACACAAAAATGAGAGAATTCACAGATGTTGATACAACTGAGGATGGCACTATTGATACAACATCTACGATACTTGCAGGCATGAAACTGGAGCAGGTAAAGTATATCCTTACTAAGCTTACGGTAGGCAAAGATTATTATTATGCGATCCAAGCACTCAATATGAACCGTACTGCATCACCTCTTTCTGAAATTGCGAGTGGGCGGACAACCGATGATCCCCCTGAAAAGTTAAAAGAATTTTATGCAGTAGATGTAACAGACAAAGAACAGCTCCAATTCGAATGGTCATTGCCTGTATTTACCTCCGACCAAAAACAATTCAACATCTATCTCTATGATGAATTTGATGATCAACACTTGATATTTACACGCCCTGATGCGTATCCCTACACTCCCCAGACGAATGCAATCGTTCCTTATGATTCCATCGCAGCACGTTTTGAAGCATTTAATCCTGCGAATATGAAATGGTATAAATTCAATATCGGAGAGCAGGACAGACAGGATCAGGAAACACTTGCAAAAGACGAACCGATTCCAGCTGAAATGATTTCTTCTACAACGCTTCCTCATCCTCCTGTTCATTTCACTGTGAAAGACCAACCTAATGATAAAGGTGATCAATTGCAGGTTTACTTCGGTTATCCGTATTATGGTCTTTCTAAATTAACTTATAATGATGAATTTACCAAATTAACGGTAACCTACTTTATCACAGAAAACTCGATGTACGAAGTTAATCGTCTTATCCTTACTATAAATGGTACTACAAAAACAGAATATGTACTTGATAATAAACTTGATTTCAAAGTAAACTGGGATCATACTCACCCCATGGAGATAACAGGAAGATTTGTCTGCAAACATAAAGGGCAGGCACCTTTACCAGAAGATTATGCTGTTACTCATACCTTTATTTTTGATACTGAAATGCAGGTGGTCCTCATTGATAATCCTCCAAATGAGCAGATGAAAGAATTCCAAGAGTATTATTTCCAAGTTTATAAGATAAATCATACAAGTGATGTGTACAGGTATGCTAAGCAAATGTCGTTCAGAGAGCGGGAATATATAGATAAAGTTTCATATGAAACCGTACAATTCCGCGGAAGACCCCGTTTCTCTCTTGATGAAAAACGACTTTATTTCAGCACATACCTCAGCATCGTAAATTATAAGGATCACTATCCATTTTATACTCAAGCACTCTACCTCGATCAACTTAAACAGCAGGATGAAGAGATCAAAGAAGAAATCGTAAAACTTCAGGCAGAATTAGAAACGGAAACTGATAAAGAAGAGATTGAAAAAATTGAGAATCGTATCAATCTCATGACTGAATATATTGAAGATAAGCCAATGATAGTCAAAGAAGCAAATCTTTTAAATTCTGATAAAGAGCGAATGAAAATGCTTTATGATGATCATTGCAAAAATGCACGCTCATTCAAATATTACATCAGGAAAACTGACGGAAAAGGGCATTTTGTTGATACTCCAGTTTATACTGCGCCAAATGGTGAGCAGTATATATTCCCCAAACAGAATTGGTTCAACACCGATGAAGTTATAACTTTTATAGCTGTGCTCCTATTTACAGCACTCGTGTACTTTATGATCAAAGCAGCACGTAAAGGGAAGAGATTATATATTAGACCTATTGCAGGTATCCAGGAAATCGATAATGCTATCGGACGAGCAACAGAAATGGGTCGACCAATCCTCTTTGTTCCCGGATTAAGCGGCATTAGTGATGTGGCAACACTCGCAGGACTGGCAATTCTTAGCAAAGTTGCGAAGAAAGCCGCTGAATATGACACAAAAATACTTGTTCCGTGCCGCGATTTCATAGTACTTCCTATTGCTCAGGAAACTGTTAAAGAAGCACACTATGAAGCAGGTCGTCCTGATACTTATGATAAAAACAGCGTATTCTTCATCACGCAGGCACAGTTCGCTTTTGTGGCTGGCGTAAACGGTATAATGATACGTGAAAAAACTGCAACAAACTTCTATATGGGAATGTTCTGGGCAGAGTCTCTTCTTATGACAGAAACTGGAAGTATGACTGGTGCAATTCAGATTGCCGGTACTGATGCCGTCAACCAGCTGCCCTTCTTCATCACCACATGTGATTATACACTTATTGGTGAAGAACTTTATGCAGCAAGCGCCTATCTTTCTAACCAACCTCTCATTCTCGGTACTCTAAAAGCGCAAGACTATATGAAACTCATTATTGTTATTACCGTGGTTCTTGGAACTATCCTCTCAACTGTTCACCTTACGTTCTTTATGAACTGGTTCCCGACTAAATAGAAAGGAGTATCATAATGAAAAGACAAATACCTTTAATGATAGTTTTGATACTTGGTTTACTCTTCGTAGCTCATGTATTTATTCCAAGCAAGCTTTCTTCTGACTATCTGGACTGGTTCATGAAATGGACGAAAGTCATTGGTCCTTTTGCAATCGTACTTGGTGTATTCAGTCTCGTACTCGTACACTACAATAAAATAAAACGGAAAGCTCCAAATTGGGGATACAGCCTAGTCACACTTGGTGCGTTGATAGTCACCACAGCAGTTGGATTTATCTGGGGTATCCAGGAGGGTACTCCCTACATGTGGATATTTAAAAATTTCAATGTTCCCCTTGGTGCAACTATGTTCTCTCTTCTTGCATTCTACATTGCATCTGCAGCTTATAAGGCATTCAGAGCTCGCTCTATCGAGGCGACCGTGCTTCTTGTTGCAGCCATAATCGTGATGCTTGGACGAGTTTCTATTGGTCAGGCAATTACTCATTGGATCCCGGATATTACGGAATGGATCCTTAATGTTCCTAATCTCGCAGCTAAGCGCGGTATTGCGCTCGGTGTAGGACTTGGTATGACTGCAACATCCCTTAAGATAATGCTCGGGATAGAGCGCTCATATCTTGGCGGAAGGGATTAAGGGGGTAACATGAAATTTGCAGATAGAATTCAAAAAGTTGATAGAAGAATAATCTATGGAATCCTTGCACTCGCAGTCATTCTCCCTCTCGTTTTCAGACTTGGATTAAAGACTTATACCACAACACCTGTGGAAGATCTTTATCGTCATATTGACGCAGCAGCAGGTAAAGATGACATGGCGATCATTATGGATTTCACACACGATCCGGGTGTTCTTCCGGAATTATATCCAATGGATTTGGCAATACTCAGACACTGTTTTCAAAGGAATATCAAAGTATTCACTATTTCCTTCCTTCCCCAAGGAGCAGCTATTATTCAACTGGCACTCTCTGAAGTGAAAGAGGATTATCCAAATATTGAAGCTAATGTTGATTATTGTAACTTTGGTTTTAAACCATGGAGTTTGAAACTTCCCATTATGCTTGGCATGGGTGACGACATTGCAGAAGCAGTAGAAACAAACAGTGAAGGGCTCAAACTGGAGAACCTTCCTATTATGCAGAATATGAAAAACTATGATAACATACAAGTTGTTGTAGAAATATCAGGTTCTTCGATGGGGCAGTTCTGGGTTACTTATGCACGTGCAAAATTTGGTGTCGACGTCGCTGTTGGACTCACTGCAGTTATGGCTGCGGATGTATATCCTTTCCTGCAAACAGGTCAATTTGTTGGCAGTCTTGGTGGACTGAAAGGCGCTGCCGAATATGAGCAACTTGTTGATATCTTTGCGATGAATAACACTGAATTCAGCAAGAAAAATGCACGTAATATGGCGTGGGTCGAAGCACAATATAAAGAGTTACCTGAATTAGCAAAACTCTATAAGTACAACAAAGCCCGTATCGGTATGGATGCGCAGGCAATTGTTCACGTTCTGATCATTCTTTTCATTATTCTCGGTAATATTGGCTACTTCCTCGATCAACGTGCACAGAAAAAAAAGTTTGTTAAATAAGGAGTAAAAATGACTGAAACAATTGGAATCTGGATTGCTGCATTTTTGACACTCTGCATGTTTTCTTTCCTGTACAAGGATAATCCTTTCTATAAATTTGCAGAGCATCTCTTCGTAGGGGTTTCGATGGGTTATTATATTCCTTATACTTTTTATAATGCCTTCATCCCGTACGCATACGAACCTTTATTCCTCAAAAAGGAATATATTCTTATCATACCCTTTATTATTGGTATCTTGTATTGGTTCAGGTTTTCTTCGAAATATAGCTGGGTTAGCCGCTATCCCATTGCGTTTGGCATGGGTATAGTTGGTATGGGTGTTCCTATGGGTATGCATGCAAATGTGTTGGTACAAATGAGAACTATGATGCTCCCTCTCAATAATATCAACATCATACTGATATTTTTTGGAACGATAAGCATCCTGTTGTATTTCTTCTTTTCCAAAGCGCATAAGGGAGTGTACGGAAAGTTCACTTCTATTGGTATTTGGTTCATGATGGTTGGATTCGGGGCATCCTTTGGCTATACCGTGATGGCGCGTATCTCACTTCTTATTGGACGAATACAATTCCTTCTGGGTGACTGGTTAGGATTGATAAAGTAAAAAATTAAAAGCATATAAAAGCACAAAGATTATGATGGGATGTCATGGCTTTGTGCTTTTTCTTCTTTACTCATGAAAAGAAAAATCATTCAAATTAGTTTTCTTATACTACTTCTCGTAGTTATTTATGTGAGAATTACAAACGAGAGAAGCAAACCAACCAAGGAAACCCGATTTGCTCTCGGCACTTTTGTAACCATCGACATCCTGGAAAAAAATAAACACAATCGAGAAATTATTGATTCAGCTTTTGCACTTATTCAAACCTTAGAAGAGCAGTTCTCGCTCACGTATCCGGAGAGTGAAATCAACAAAATAAATGAGTGTAAATATTCAATAGCCATCTCAGAAAATATGCGTGATTTGCTGCAAAAATCAAAGCAGATGAGTATTGAATCAGATGGTGCATTTGATATGACTATAGGGAAGATAATATCCATGTATGATTTTGTTGATGGGATAATGCCATCTACTGAAGAGATTGATTCTGCGCTTTCCTTTGTTGGATATGAGAAAATTATTTGTCATGAGGGTAATCTCATTAAGAATGATCCTCAAATGTTTATCGACCTTGGAGGAATAGCAAAAGGATTTATCGTTGATAAAGCTACTCAATATTTAAAAGAGAAGGGCATCGATGATGCTGCAATAAATGCGGGGGGTGACCTTTTTGTCATGAGGAATCCGGAGACAGAATACTGGAAGATTGGCATTCAGCACCCTCGAAATCAAGCAGCACTCTTTGGTTCGATTAAAGTCAAAGATAGAGCAGTAGTCACTTCCGGGGATTATGAACAATTCTTTATGAAAAACGGCCAGCGAATTCACCACATCATAGATCCCAAAACCGGACTCCCATCCTACAATTCTATAAGTGTTACAGTCATTGCACCAAATGCCACAATTGCTGATGCGTTATGT
>JAGHCS010000101.1 GCA_021160355.1 Candidatus Cloacimonadota bacterium | reverse complement strand
CATCAATTCTTCATCTGAAAAATGGTGCTCTGCTATTTCGAATATCTGATCACTTAAGTTTATGGTTTCTTTGTAGTCCTTTTTTTTAAGGGGAACATTGATCTCAGAACTTAATTCTATTGCAGAATCTCTCGTAGTGGCACCGAATGAAGCATAGATCGATTTTACTTCTCCAATCCCTTTTTGATAAAGAAGATTCAGTAATTTTCTGGCTATGCGCAAGAACAACTTTATATCAGTTTTCTGCAACATATTGATGATAACTTTCCATTCACCCCGATGTGCTTCAGCGGGGGTATTCTCTTTGTAAGCACGGACCGCGAGATAGGAAGCTAAAATGCTCGCAACTGTGTTCAGAAGTGAATATTCTTCTTTAAGAAAGGGATCTTGATGAAGCTCAGGTGGAACATCGGTGTAATAGATACGGATCTCTCCGAAACGAATATTGTTTTTATGCAGGGGAGACTTTTGTACATATTCCGTATCGGGTAATTTGGAATTTTTATAGATTTTATCATAGTATTCAATTTCGGCAAAGCAGATATCGGGAAATTGCCAGCCTTGAGGAATAATATCTAAAATCTTTTGGAATATATTTCCTATTGGTGAATCAAAATCAGTTAAAACGCTTTCCACTCCATGAATGCAATTAAGCTCTTTTTGTCTTTCTTTCAAACTTTCAATTAATCTAGTCGGATTTTCTTCAATTGTGCTCATTTTTTTTCTTCATTCTTTAAGATCACACCTTTGCTGTGTCTACCATCAACCAGCACTGCCAGATTGTGCTTCAATCTTACATGCTTCACGAACTTCGTTTCATTAATTGTTTTCTGCTGCTGAATCCAATTCCAGTCAAGATTTTTTGCATCTTCCTTATCCACAGAAAAATAGAAGACATTGTGAGCAGTCATATTGTGGAAGAAATGTGCGCCCTGACTGAAATCTGCTCTCATGCTCGGCAGAACTGTCTCGACGATTATTCTTGCATTAGAAATCTGGGGCCATTGCACCGGGATTCCACACCACGGATCAGAAGTTCCCCAGCGTCCGAATCCTATTAAAAGATATTTGCGATTATTGGCAGTGAAAATTGCATTTAGTTCAGCGATATCAGCAGCTATCTGATTAGTGTATTGAACATTAAAATTTTCAGGACGAATATACATAATATCACAAATGTCATCAGATCTGCCATTACCCATAACTTTTTTTGAAGTAATCAATACATCGTCTGAATTGCCAGAGATTTCCGGTAGATCGATAATCTCATGTGAAATATTAATTGGTCGTAATTGCAAGAAACCAAAACGTGGTTGAGGGTTATTTTTTGTGCCCAAAGATACGGCAAATTCTATTTCTACCTTGCTGTTTGTCTCATCCTCACATGCCTTTATTACCTGGTTTATCACAGTATTCAAAGGTAGAGTTTCAGCTCGTAAAATAGGAGCAAAATCTAGAATTGGAGCACCATAATTCTCCACTCCCATAATAATACGATCATTATCGTGATCATAGGTGGAACAGATATGTCTAAGCAGTTTCTTATCTTCTATATCGAAAATAGAATTGTGTACCAGGTATTCAGTTTCAGCCACAGGATTGTAACTATTTATTTTCCCGAGATTCACAGCCCAATATTCTTTCTGTGTACTATTCAGCATATCTTTTATATTATTGAATGGCTGAGGAGTGCGGGGATAACGCGGGCAATAACTCCAGCAACTTGAACCGTCAACGATCGTTTTGCCCAAACCAAAAGCCAAAGCAGCAAATCCAGCATCTGGTTCAATTTGCTCTGAAGGATAGAAATTGTAGGATTTCAGCACACCTGAGATGTAAGGAAAAAAATTGTCTCCGTGGCGATCCCCCACAACTTCCTGAATAATAACAGCCATCTTTTCCTGGCAAATATCCCTATTGATGGTTTGGAAATATTTTTTGGATTGCTGAAAAAAGAGCGAAGCATATACATATTTGATAGCATTGATCAAGGCATTGTATTTGTCCGTACGGTTTGATTGGTTATTTGCCACCATTTTGGTTTCATAAAAACCAGCAAATGGTTCATTCAAAGAATCTTCACATATACTTGAGGAACGTACTGCCAATGGTTTATCGATATTTTCGATCAGGTAGAATAGATCACCAGCGTATAAACCACCAAAGGAAGCATTTACAAAACTCAAGGCAATCTCTTCATCAGGAGCATCCGAAAGAGAAATTTCATAAAGGTTATTATCTTTCATAAATGCATCGAACACTCCGCTCAGCAACACAGTTGTGTGTGGTATGTTCACTTGCATTCCAGATATATCGCCTTCCGGGAAATATTTCTTCAGAATATTCTGTAACAAAGCCAGCCCCGAAGCTTTTCCACCCGGTAAACCGGTTCCGATATAAGTAAAGCCATCATGAAAGAATCCGGTTTCCCGATCGAATTTTTGTCCGATTTTCATTGTGGTTCCTTTTGCTATTACATAAAGGGCAGAAGAATCTGCCCTTTATATTGTGGAGGTCACTTCTCTATATCCACCCTCTGGCAACAGATGCTCGTACTACTCTGTCGACAGAGATCATATATGCTGCATCACGCATATACAGTTTCTTTTCTCTCGCGAGCTTGGAAACCTTGTGATATGCAGTAGTCATTTTATAATCGAGTTTTCCCAGAACTTCGTCTTTACTCCAAAAATAATTCATATTGCATTGGACCTGTTCAAAGTAGCTGCAGGTAACTCCGCCGGCATTGCACAGGAAATCAGGTACAATGAAAACACCTCGCTCCTTAAGGACTTCGTCGGCTTCCGGAGTAGTCGGACCGTTGGCACCTTCAGCAATCAATTTCACATTTGAATTGATCTTGTGAACATTCTCTCCAGTGATCTGATTTTCCATAGCTGAAGGAACCAGGATATCGCAGTCGATTTCCAGCCATTTATAACCTGGAAGCACTTCATAACCAAGTTCTTTGGCTTTTGTTTTATCTATTCCACCAAATCTGTCTGTAATTTCCAGAAGTTCATCCAGATTTATTCCTTCTTTTTTATAGAAAGCATAGGATGTTTGATCCTTCTGATCCCATGAAGAAACACAAAGCGTTTTCCCACCAAGTTGATCATATAACTTGATTGCATATTGCGAAACATTTCCGAATCCCTGGAAGGAAGCTGTAGTATCTTCGATTTTGATATTCATTTCTTTCAGAGCTTCACGAACGGTAAAAATAACTCCATAGCCAGTAGCTTCGGTTCTACCAAGAGAACCGCCCATTCCAACCGGTTTTCCCGTGATCATTCCCGGATATTTCTCACCCATGATCGTTTCATACTCGTCCAACATCCACAACATGTGCTGTCCATTGGTCATGACGTCTGGAGCGGGGATATCACGCAGAGGTCCAACATTTCTATGTAATTGGCGAACCCAGCCGCGGCAGATTTGCTCTTGTTCTCTTGCTGAAAGATTATGCGGATCGCAGATTACTCCACCCTTTCCACCGCCAAGCGGGATATCGACTACAGATGTTTTCCATGTCATCCACATAGAAAGAGCGCGAACTGTATCAACAGTTTCCAATGGATGGAAGCGAATTCCACCTTTGCATGGTCCTAAAGCATCATTATGCTGAATACGAAATCCACGGAATACTTTGGATGTGCCATCGTCCATTTTAACAGGAATAGTAAAATGATATTCCCGCATTGGGGTTCTCAAGAGTTCTCTTGAAGCCTCATTCAGATTTAACTTATCGGCAATAGCATCAAACTGATTTTGTGCCATTTTAAATGCATTGAAAGACTTATCCATCTTTTCTCCTTTTCAATATTTAAACTATTTGTTTTATATATTTGCAAATTCTGTGCCAAATAATGAATATTTAAAAAATTATTCCTCAACTATCTGGGAAATGCATTGATAATGCAGTTTATAGACAGAAAAATTGTTTCGTGAATCTCGTTATTTTTTTAGAATCGTAATTTTTTATTGATTTAGAAGTGGGGAATTTTTCCCCAAGCTTCAATAATTCCGCAGTCCCTATCAAATATAAGAATATCTGACTGGTTTTAATTCTATTTTTTTATTACTTCTTGATTGAGTTTATTATTTAAGGTTTTACGGTCAATATGAAGAATTTCAGATGCTTTTGATTTATTATTGTTCGTATATTCGAGAACATTTTTAATGTGTTCGATCTCGACTTCGTGCAGCGTTCTTTTCACATCGCTCACACTTCCTATCCTCGATTTCATAAATGTTGGAAGATCGGCTTTACGGATAATTCCATCTTCATTCATTATCACCAACCGATGGACCAGGTTTTCCAATTCCCGAACATTTCCGGGCCAATTATAATTACCCAAAATTTTCAGCACTTCATCGTTGAAGGTTGGAATTTTTTTATTAAATTCTTCCGCATATTTATTGGCAAAATAATTAGCAAGCTGGAAAATATCTGTACCTCGCTCTCGCAAAGGAGGAATATTAATAGTGAGAACGTTCAATCGATAGAAAAGATCTTCCCTGAATTTACCCAATTCCACCAATCCATGCAGGTCTTTATTTGAAGCCACCAGAATTCGAACATCTACTTTCTGGGCTTCGGTAGAACCGACCAGGTACACCTCTTTTTCCTGGATCACGCGCAGTAGCTTGATTTGAAACATCATTGAAGTTTCTGATATTTCATCCAGGAAAATCGTCCCTTTGTTTGCACTGATAAAAAAGCCATTACGAGTTGTATGAGCACCGGTAAAAGCTCCTTTTACATGACCAAATAGTTCACTTTCCAAAAGAGTCTCTGGTATAGCGCCACAATTTATTGGAATAAAGGGTGCTGCTCCCCTGAAGCCCGTGTAATGAATCGCTCGAGCTACGAGTTCTTTTCCAGTTCCACTCTCTCCGGTTATCAATACTGTGCTGTTTATCTCTGAAGCTTTTTTTATAGTTTTAAACACTTCCAGCATTTTCTCAGAATTTCCTATAATTCCGAATTTTTCACCAAATCCATCTGTTATTTCCTTATTAAATTCCCGTTTATTTTTCTGTTTTTCCAGGGCTTTTTTTACAGCTGCTAAAAGTTCCACATCCGTAAACGGCTTTGTTAAGTAATCGTCTGCGCCCAGCTTGACTGCATCAACAGCAGAAGTTATGGTTGGATAACCGGTGACAACGATAATTTCCATATCCTTGAAATTTTCAGTGATATAAGTTACCACATCCAATCCATTGATGTCGGGCATTTTAAGATCGGTGATTACCAGATCCGGTTCGATTTCATGAAGTATCTCTTTTGCCAGCTCAAAATTTCCAGCTGTGTAAAGCTGGTAACCATTCGCTGTCAGATTGCGTTTAATCACTTCACGGGTAATATCATAATCATCTAAAACAAGAATTCTTTTATTTTTCATTATGAACCTTCCTTTAGTGCTTGAGGAAATGTTATCAAGAATTTTGCTCCTTTACCTGGCTTACTGGTCACTTTTATTTCACCACCATGCGAGTAAATGATTCCATGTACTACTGATAATCCCAAACCTGTTCCCTCATTCACTTTTTTGGTTGTGAAGAAAGGATTGAAAATCTGGCTCAGAACATTTTTACTCATACCAATCCCAGTATCCCTGCATTCCAGAAAAACAAATTCAGCGTCAAAAGAAGTTCTAATACTTATGATACCGCCATCAGGCATTGCCTGCAAGGCATTCACAATCAGGTTAATAAGTACCTGATGAATCTGTGAAGAATCTGCTTTTATGCAGGGAATACCTTTTTTTAGATCGAGTGTGATCTTCACTAAGTTCTTGCGGCAGCGTGATTCTAAAAAAAAGACAGCATTATTTACCGCTTCATTCAAATCCAGATTGGTTTGGGAAGATGGCATTTGACGTGCAAAAAGCATAAGTTTTTTTACCACTTCTCGTGCATGCAAAGAAGCTGAAACAATATTTTCCAGATCAGATATAGCCTGGTCATCAAGACTTTCATTTTTTTCCATTAATTGAGCCAAACCCAGTATTCCTGCGAGGGGTTCATTTATCTCGTGTGCAATACCTGCAGAAAGCTGCCCAAGGGTTGCAAGTCTATCAGCATGGCGAAGTTGTTTCTCCAAATTTTTGCTTTCTTTTTGAGCATTCTTCTTTTCTAACGTAATGCTTAATTCCTGAGCAATGATACTTATCAGGTGTTCTTCCTCTTTCAAGAACAGATAACTGTCAGACAAGTTAAAATCTTTTGGATAACTTACTTCTACAAAACCGGTTTTTATTTTGTCCAACACAATAGCTGCTTTGAGCGAGTGTTCACTTTCTTCGAATTGGTCAGTTTGAAAAGTCTGCTCATTGTAGACAATACGAGCACTGGCTTGATCTGGAAATTGCAAGGCAGGCGGAAGTAGATTAACAATTTCCGTGAGAAATTCAGGAATGCTGAGATCTGAGTTTTCAGCGATTTTGCTAATACTGTGCAGACAGCTTAATTCTTTTACTCTTTCATTCAACTGGAACTGTCTATAGATCGACTTGCAGATCAGGAAGAAGAAATCCTTTACTTCTTCTAAAATCTCTGCCACATCGCTTTTAATTCCAAAATTTCGAACTATAATGTAGCCAATTATAATATTACAATTATTTATCTCTACCCTTATATCAGAATCGGGATTAAAATCTATCTCTTTAAGAACGATGTCTGCCAGCCGGGAAAACCTGTCTTTGTCCTGCAACTCATTCGTGCGGATATGCCAATATTCCTCAGGTTTTACACTGTATGAACTTTTTAAAAAGTAGTTGTCTATAGCCAGAATGAAGATTGATTCTCGGATATCCAACTCATCAGCAAAAAGCTTATGAATAGCATGGACAAATTCCAAATGCCCAATCTTTTTTTTGGAAAGTTTGGTCATTTCTTTTAGTATTCTATTTATTCGGGCGATCATTTCAATTTCCTTAATTTTAACTGATTGAGCAATTTCGCATAACAATTTGTTTGTCAATTAAATTGAAGTTTTCATTAATAATAGAGTCTATTGATTACTATCTATTAAAGTAGCCAGAGAATATTTAAGCTAGTAAGCAAAATAATTGACAGCAAATTGCCCTCTACACATATCTTTCATTAAGTTCATAAATAAATATGGAGTAACAATGGCAGATGTATTTTTCGATATCCTTCCGGTTTTTTATTTTTTAATTTTCTGCATTATCTTCGTGCTGGGTTTATGGGCTTATAAGGAGACACAAAACAAATCACCTCTTCTAATAGGAATTGCGTTTGCACTTTTCGCAGTTATATTCATACTTAATGAGATAATCTTCAGTACATTCATAATAGGTATTACAATCTTAATGAGGATTGTGGCATATCTTCTCATACTGTATGCGGTGTTTAATCTTGGAATTTCCTACAGCAAAAAAAAGAATGACAAGAAAACGGTTACAAAGGAAGACAAATGAGAGCAGGCGTTATTGGAGTAGGTCACTTAGGACAGCATCATGCACGGATTTATAGCGAATTACAGGACATCGAATCTGTTGGTATTTATGACACGGATAAAGAACGGGCACATGAAATTGCAGAGAAGAATGGCTGCCAGGTGTATGACAATCTCGACGAACTGCTCATACATTCTGATCTGCTGAGCATTGCTTCCCCCACACAATCACATTACGAATACTCGAAATATTGTGTCGAGCATAAAAAGCATGTGCTCGTAGAAAAGCCCATTTGCAGCACACTTGATGATGCAAGAAAGATCGTTGCGTTGGTTGAAAAAACCGGAGTAAAGTTTCAGGTTGGTCATATCGAGCGCTTCAATCCTGCAATTATGGCTCTCTCCTCGGTTTTGCTCAAACCCATATTTATTGAAGCAAACAGGCTTGCTCCTTTTACACCACGCGGTAGTGATGTGCCAGTTGTCTATGATATCATGATCCATGACATTGATATTATTTTATCACTCGTACAAAGTAGGGTCAAAGAAATAAATGCAGTGGGTGTACCCATTCTAACAAACGATATTGATATTGCAAATGCGAAGATCGAATTCGAGAACGGAGCGCTGGCAAATATCACTTCAAGCAGAATCTCACTCAAACGAGAACGAAAAATACGTTTCTTCCAAAAAGATATGTATATCTCACTCGATTATCAGGATAAGAAAGTGCGTGTGGTTCAAAAGAATCCTCAAGTTGAAGAGATCATGAAAGATGTAATGGCAGGAAGGCGCGATGCCAATGTATTTGAGCTTTTCAGAACTGAGGAACTTCCTATTATAGAAAAAGAACCGCTTAAAGCTGAGATCGAGAGTTTGGTTCAATCAATAAAAACCGATATTCGTCCGATCGTGAATGCTCAAGATGGTTATCAAGCGCTGCGTGTCGCTTATAAAATAATGGAAGACATTGAACAAAATAGAAGAAACATGGGTTTGGAATAGGCATGGCTAAGAAAATATTTGTAAAAGATCTCTCAAAATATGTTGGAAAAGAAGTAACTCTTCAGGGCTGGGTAAGGAACTATAGAAAATCGAGCAGCAAACTCCGCTTTGTCATCTTCCGTGACGGGACTGGAGAAGTGCAGGTAGTTGCATGGAAACCCGATCTTGGCGAAGAAAATTTTGAAAAAGTGAAAACTCTTACACTTGAATCTTCAATAATTGTTACAGGCATTGTCAAAAAACATCCCAATCTTGAAAACCAATACGAGCTGCAACTCACGGGTATAGAAATCATACACCTATCTAAAGACTATCCTATAGGTAAAAAAGAACACGGAGTAGATTTTCTGCTCTCAAATAGGCATCTCTGGTTACGATCGAGTAAGCAAAATGCAATTATGAAAATCCGACATACTGTGTATTTTGCAATCTGTGAATACTTGAATAAACAGGGCTTCTTCAGATTTGATTCCCCGATCCTTACCCCTAATGCGTGCGAAGGAACAACAACGCTTTTTGAGGTTCCCTATTTTGATCAAGGTAAGGCATATCTTTCGCAATCAGGACAACTCTATCTCGAAGCAGGTATCATGAGTTTGGGGAGAGTTTATGATTTTGGTCCTGTGTTCCGCGCTGAGAAATCAAAAACACGCAAACATCTTACAGAATTTTGGATGATGGATGCGGAAGCTGCGTATGTTGAGCACAAAGAAAACATGAAAATACAGGAGAACCTGATAAGATTTGTCATTAAATCTGTTCTGAAAAATAATCTTACAGACCTACAAACACTCGAACGCGATATTGAAGCTCTACACAAAGCTGATGCCCCTTTCAAGCTCATCTCCTACAAAGAAATGATTGAAATACTTCAACAAAAGGGTATTGATATTCATTTTGGAGATGACATGGGTGCTCGAGAAGAAGAAGCTCTTGTAGAAGATTCTGATGTACCTATTTTCGTCGAAAAATGGCCTAAACATATCAAAGCATTTTACATGAAAGAAGATCCTCATGATCATGAAATTTCTCTGGGTTCAGACCTTATTGCACCTGAAGGTTTTGGCGAAATAATCGGTGGGTCACAGAGAGAAGATGATTATCATATTCTAAAAAAGAGAATGCAAGAAGATGATATCTCATTAAATGATTATCAATGGTATCTTGATTTGAGGAAGTACGGCTCTGTTCCTCATAGCGGATTTGGTGTCGGACTGGAACGTCTCATTGGATGGATGTCAGGTGTGCGTCATATTCGTGAAGCAATCCCCTTCCCACGAATGCTTTACAGGATTTATCCTTAGCAGAAATATGAACCATGAAATACACGAAAAACGCGAAAAGAATAAAATAATTTTTAATAGAAAATTATTGGATTCTCATTCCCAATCCCCTGATTGGGAATGCACTGTTATCGAAACTTTTTGTTGCATTCCCAAAGTG
>JAGHCS010000042.1 GCA_021160355.1 Candidatus Cloacimonadota bacterium | reverse complement strand
TCTGCTCGATTGCTTCGGATTCAGTCACGTCCTGATTTGCAATTGTTTTCCTGAAAGGATAGAGATTCACCACCACGAGGTCTATCGGTTGAATATTTTGCTTTCGCAATGCTTCCACGTGCTCGGGATTATTTTTTTCAGCAAGAATGCCGGCATGGATGAATGGATGAAGAGTTTTTACTCTGCCGTTCATTATCTCAGGAAAGCCTGTCACATCAGAAACTTTTATCACCGGAACACCATTTTCTTCAAGCTTTTTATGTGTACCACCGGTTGAAATGATTTCAAAATCCAATTCAATGAGTTCTCGTGCGAAATCTCCAATGCCTGATTTATCCGAAACACTTATGAGTGCTCTTTTTTTCATCTATTTATCCTTAATATTTTTTCCAGTTAGTTTGAAACCAATTTCTTTTTTGGGTGGTTCGGGTTGCTCCATAAGGTTCTTTAATACCTGAAAAACAATTTTAAACTGCTTATCATATTTCTTTTCCATCTCAAGCAATTTTTGGTTTAGCTCCTCGTTCGTTTGTAGCAATTTTCTAAGATTTACAAATGCTCTCATTATGGTAATATTGACATTGATAGCTCGTTCACTGTGAAGCACGGATGATAGCATTGCGATGCCCTGCTCGGTGAAGACGAAGGGTAAATATCTTCGTCCGCCCCAACTTGAGGTGCCAAATTGACTCCTCAAAGATTCGTATTCTTCAAAGGTTAATTCAAACATAAAGTCATCAGGAAATCTATCAATATTTCTGCGTACTGCTCGTTTTAGCTGTTTTGTTTCTACTCCATAAAGCTCAGCAAGATCACTATCCAACATAACTTTGCAGTTACGAACAAATATTATCTTATTCATTAATATTTCTTGAGATACAAGCGAATTATTTTCCATTTTTTCCTTTATAATGCTACAATATACTTCATAGTTCAATATCACTTGAAAGTCAATGTTATATTAATATCATGCCCGGATTCAACCAATATGCTATCAACATGAACCGCTTCATAATCCTGATGAAATGCCCAGATATCGATATAAGGAGTAACTGAAAAATCTCCCGGATTGCAACCTTCAGGATCAAAATAATCTCCGACATAATATAGCGAAAGGTCTTGTGAATAGATTGTGAATTGACCTGCATCGTTTGATAGACATAATGGAGCTATATCATCATATATAAAATCGTTGTAATCTTTAAACACGAAAAGAGTATCACAATAGTACTCATCCTCAGCAGATAACAGCATCTTATATAAGCCATTCTGAAAATTACTATTATCGTTGTTTTTCCCATTCCAAATTATTACATAAAATCCATGTTCGCGAATCTCATTGTTAAGAAAGTTTTTAATATCATCACCATACATATCTTCAATCCAGATAGAAATAGAGCACGTAGTTCCAAGACAAAAATTAACAGAAGTTGCATTAGTAAAAGGATTAGGATAATTTTTATAAAGTTTCGTTTCGAGCCATGGTGGATCATCAATTGAGTCTAGATCCGAACATATATTCTGAAGTTTTAGTAATCCATTTTTAAATCCGATAGGATAATCACAATCAATATTGAAATTCACCAAAATCTTGGTATCTGCTACTCGGTTGCCATCAGGATCAAGAACAGTTCCATTTATTTTAGATTCATTTCCTGGTGAAGTTGCCTTCCCGCATCCTGCTATGACTGCAAGCAGCAGAACGCAGTAACACACAATTTTTCTCATAAGAACTCCTTTCGCCAAGTTTTCTTTGCATTAACCACATAAAAAGTCATACCTTCTTCAATATCATCATCCCACTTTATATATTTTACATCCTGTGAAAAATTTCTCAATTTTTCGATTATTGCTTCTGCCTGTATGAGGTTGCTGGTAAACCACTCATTTTCCGGAATATTCATTTTCTGAGCTGGCTTCTTATCTTTTTTTGAACCAAAACTGAATTCTAAATTTATCGGATCGTAATTTGCATTAATATGCGTCCATTCCCCGGTCTTGATATCAAATGTATAAAGTTGAAGGAATAAATACCCGTACTCGACTATAAACTTAATAGCATTAATAATATAATCGAATTCCTCCTGAGATAGTGAGTAGTGAGTATTGAATCGTACCCAACCCGGTTTAATTCCCTCATATTTGATAATGCCTGTCATACATCGATACATTTTAGAGTGCAACTCATCGACATGAAGCAGCCGATGCCCGTATGGTCCTGCACATGAGCAGCCAGCGCGGGTTTGAATACCAAAAAGGTCATTGAGAAGCTGCGTCACAAATTTGGGATGGAGCAAGCGATCTCTATGCTTTATATTAAATGCAATAATCCCAATTTTTTTGGCTGGATCAATCGGTCCATAGATATTCATTCTCTCATCATGTCCGAAGTTTTCAAAGAAAGAATTCACATAATATCTTTCTATACTCTCGATATTTTCTATCCCGACTTTATCTTTGAGGAGCATCACAAGTGAAGATTTTATTGCCTGAATAATCCCGGGAGTGCCTGGTTTTTCTCGTGTTTCAATATCCTCGATATAGCATTCTTTATCAAAACTCACATAACGGACCGTGCCGCCTGCTGCGATTGTTGGGGGTAGGTCTTTTCTATAAATTCTGTCATTAATGATGAGGATACCTGAAGAAACCGGACCACCCAGGAATTTATGAGGTGAGAAAAAGATCGCATCAAAATAGCTTTCTTCATCCCTGTTCATATCGATCTCAATATAAGGAGCACATGCTGCAAAATCAAAACAAGCGAGAGCATCATGTTCATGAAGTATCTTGGCGACTTCAAAAACCGGAGTTTTAATACCTGTTACATTTGAAGCTGCAGAGAATGAGCCTATCTTTTTCCTCGTTGCATATTTTGGATCTTCGAGTGTTTCCTTCAGTGCTTCTAGATCAAGCTCCTCAGCTTCATTGAGAGGGATCTCTATCACTTCACACAGCGTCTGTCTCCACATGATCTCATTGGAATGGTGTTCATACGGTCCGACAAATACTAATGGTTTGTGCTGTTCTATAAATTCTAATAACCGCTCATGGCATTTGGTATTTTTTTCTTTTTGATGATCCACGCAGCTATCCAGGAATTCATGCACTTTTTCACGCGTAGCAGGCGACCAGTACACGCCGAGTATTTGCTGCAAGCGCGTAATTCCACCGGTTGCGCCGGTTCCGGTAAATATGACCTTTCCATGCTCTCCGGCATTGACCATTTTCTTTATGTTCTTCTCAGCTTCATGAAGGAGTGAGCTCATTGTCTTACCGGTAAAATCATCTTCTGTATGTGTATTCGCATAGAACTGTAAAATATACTGAAGATAATCCTCTATGAAATCCACCGCGCGACCGCTTGCTGTATAATCAGCATACACCAGTGGCTTGGTTCCAAAGGGTGTCTCAAAGGGTATATTCCTTCCGATAATGCTCTTACGGAGCCAATTCAACTTGTTTATTTGATTTTCTGCATTCATATTAGATTTTCCTTTATTGAGGTATCTCAAAAGATATAATTTTTATGTCAAATTTGTTGAGATTATTGGGGATATCTTATCGTGAATGTTTAATCTGTTTTCTGATCTTTAAGCTTTTTCACTCGCTACTAAAACCTGAAACCTATCCTTATTCCCAAACCAGGCTTCATGAGATTACGCCCTGATAAAGAGGGAACAGTGAATTACTTCGTATTCACGTTCTAAAGCTTTGGGAACAAGATGTATGGCTTGAATCAGGGATATCCCAAGTATGGCTTGAATTCCTTGACATAGTATTTGCAGGTAACATTTATCTCATTTAAGTTTAAGTAGATTATGCATTTAATACAACGCAAGAAAAAAAATCGTATTAAGGAGAAATAAAAATGGGAGACAAAGGAAAAAAAGATAAGGGTAAAAAAGAAAATCAAAAAAAAGCTA
>JAGHCS010000210.1 GCA_021160355.1 Candidatus Cloacimonadota bacterium | reverse complement strand
TCTGGAGAGATATCGATGTCGAAAATCGTAGTATTATAAGGGAATGCGTGAACTGCTTTCCAATCCTGATAAGGTTTTTCCAAACGTATAATCGTTGAGATCCCATCTGCGTGTCGGATGCCCCACAGGGTTGTGTCAGCAGGATTAATTACCAAACTGCCAGCCCGGAGATTGTTGATAAGTTTATCCGTTTTGCCTGTAGCAATATCAACGACATTAAGGTCCCGCAGAGAATAGTTATCGGTGGTAAAGTAGATTTTCTCTTTTGACGGATCGAGTGCTAAGGAGCAGGTGAAATAAGTCGAAGCCCCGCGCAGATTACAGAGTTTATGAAAGTCCCCATTTTCTGTATTAATATATCCAAGCTGAGGAAGCTGCCCGGGAAATTTAATGGCAGTGTAAAGTCTTTTTGTTTCTTCATCATAAAAACTTCGTGAAACAGAGCCAAGTACTTTATCTGTGATTTTATTCCCTTTTGTCACAGGATTCTCAGCGATCTTTGCAAGGTTGGTTTCCTGCCAGCTTTGCTCGAACTCGATCCACTCCGACCATGCCTTATGCAAAGATATGCCATAGGTTTTTTTGAATTGTGTAGTGAAGCATTGATTGCTGCCGTCAACTCTATTGACCCAGGTTATCAACTTGTCCGGTCCATAGGTGTATGCAAGGTAGGAGAAAAAACGCGTCCCATACAAATATGAATTAGCGCCAACCTGAAAATCGATAGCCGTTCCTTCAGACTCAAGTCCGACAGCGTGATAAATAGGTATGGAATCCTTGATCATCGCGCGAAAGACCATTTCATCATAGGAGCTCAGTGAACGCCCTATGCCCCGGCACATCCAGGTTTCCATGAACACTGCGATCCCTTCATGAAACCACCTGGGGGCAAATTTTCGGGGAACGGTTAGGTATGAATATAAGAGCGAGAGAGGATTGTCGGAATTTTGCTGAACCTTGCCCATAAATAATTTCCTGAAAAAACGTTCTGATTTGGCGGCATTATCCATTGCCACAACATGGGTCAGCTCGTGATTCATAAGGAAGGACATGCGTTCGACAGAAGGAACAACTTCGAATACATACATGTTCGGAGCGATGTTCACAAAGACAAAATTAACCGGAGCTGCAGTGGCACCTCCATTACCCCAGTCTGAAAAATCTTCTACAAAGATCGTGATCGGCTCATCAGCTTCATAGTTCCAGAAATCCTTGTAAAAATTATAGGTATTGAAGAACGAACGCGCTAAATGTGGTACGATATACGAATGCGCATTCGAATAGTAGATGAGATTTAGATCATCTGTCTTGATCTGTTTAAATTGTTGGGTATACGCGCGAGAACTTATAGTAAAAAAAAGAACCAAACAGAAAGCTGCTTTGATGATGTGTCTGACGAATTTTTTAACAATGAACAAGGATATCATTTACATAAATTGATTCTGGAAATCTAACGCTTTGATAATCGTTATGAAATCTTGATTGAATAGAACTGCTCCGAAATTCTCGTTTGAATAGATGCTTTTCAATGCCTCAATATTATCATCACTGATCATCAAAACAGATTTTAAGTGTTCGTCAGAAAAAAAGCTCGCAAGACTGGGATTTGCAAAATCAATATCTTTAATGGATTCTTGAAATTCATTACTCAAAATTGAATTAACGAAATTTTCGCTGAATACAATATCGCCAGAATTGATTGCTGAAACGATTACTGCATTGAAGAAATTATTTTCGTTGAAATCCTGTGACAAAACCGCATTTATCTGGTCTTGAGGCATTGCAAGAACCGCTTTTTGGAAGTCCACGCTGAAGCCCTTTTTGAACTCATCGCTCTCGATAAAATTCTTGAATTCTTCAGGAGTGCTCAAAACGGGTACAATATTTTGAAAATCGTGAGAAAAAAGTGCAATCCGCTGGAAGTCCGACATGAGGAACACAAAATTCTGAAAATCAGAGCTCAGAGCCATTTTCCTGAAATTTTTATCTTTAATAAGATTTTGAAATTCTGCGCTCTGAATAACATCATTAATTTCCGGATTTTCAATAATAATTTCTTCAATAGTGATCTGATCACCGATTTCGCGTTTGCTTTTTTCGATGCCTATCATCGTCCCGGTAAGATTTTTTGAGGATGGGAGGGGATAAAAAAATGAGAAATAGACGACAATAATGACTACAAAGACAGCGAGTACCACAAATAAAGTAGTTCGATTTTTTTGTTTCATATAAACTCCTTGATATTTTTGTTGCCATGAAAAATTATTACTGCCCAAACTGGTATTTCATTATTATCTGTCAAATATTTATTATAACAAAACTTCGATCTGGAGAAATAAAGTGAAATTTAGATACATACTTTTTGACGCAGATGGCACCTTATTTGATTATGAACATGCAGAGATGCAGGCTTTTAAGAAGACCCTTAAAACATTTCATATTAAGGGAGACATAGACAATCTTCATTCATCTTATAAGAAAATAAACTACGCAATCTGGAAAGACTTTGAGGAGCATAAAATAAGTGCAGAAAAACTCCGTACCGAACGCTTCAAAAGATTTTTAAACAAAGAGAATTTATCCCATGACTATATAAAAATGAGTTCGGTGTATATTGATTATCTATCTGAAGGAACGGTCTTGCTTGAAGATGCTTTAGAAACAATAGAATATCTCAAAGAAAGATATTCAATCAGCCTTATAACAAATGGACTTGCTGATGTACAATATTCCAGAATAAACAAATCTCTGTTAAAAAAAGCTTTTGATCATATATTTATTTCAGAAGAAATAGGTTATCCCAAACCGATGAAAGAGATTTTCGATCATGTTTTTAAGGTTCTTGGATATCCCGATAAAGAAGAAGTTCTTATTGTGGGTGATAGTTTCCGCTCTGATATTGTAGGGGGAAAGAATTTTGGCATCAAGACATGCTGGTTTAATCCAAAAAAATTCCAGAATGAGAATGGATTTGAGCCGGATTATGAGATAGAGAAGTTGCTTGAGTTGAGAGCTATTTTATAAGGATAACTTAAGTTTTCCTGTTGTAATGAAATGTTTTCCAGCAACTAACAAAAACTAACAACAACAAACTTTTTATTTTTTTGTTGATTTTGTTTGTTTTGTTCTTTGCTAATCTTTTTGGTTTCGGTTTACCACGTTAAATCATTTTTCTCTATTTAACTGGAGTTCGGGCCAGCGTGGTTAAAAAAAATGGTGGAGAAGAAGGGACTCGAACCCTCGACCTCAGCATTGCGAACGCTGTGCTCTCCCAGCTGAGCTACTTCCCCACGTTATTTTATGTGTTGTATTTCTTTTCTGATGTTCTGGATGTCAATAAACAGATATTGGATTATGATTTATGATTTCAGTTTTTTGACCAACTCTTCTTTGGTCTCCCACAGATTATTAGAGAGCGAGACATGGTAGAAGTGTGGATTTACAAATCGTTTAACGCCCGGATCGAGGCGGTCAATATCTCTTTTACGTGTTTCTCTTATCTCTTCTAATGTGGGCAGATCATACACAAGTTTTCCGTCTTTCAGGATATCAACCTGCAGTTCCTCAATTTGAGATATGTCACTTTTGAGGAGAGTTCTTTTCTTTGTATGTTCAATAGGATGATGAATGGTAATCTTGTCACGATTTGGAATATCTTCGTCGTACAGTGCGATGAGATCAGCAGTTGCTTTACCCCTGGTGTCATAAATGCGCCAGATCTTCTTATGACCCGGATTGAGAATTTTTTCTTTTGCACCCGATAGTTTCATTGCCGGGAAGAGTTCGCCGTCTTTTTCAATAGCAACAAGCTTATACACACCATCCAGAGCTGAAGCTCCCTCAGAAGTGATCAATCCTGTCCCAACTCCATACACAAGCCGGTTAACAAGATTGTCCGGATCGACATCATTTTGTGCTGCTTCCTCCCGTATTTGAGTCACGATCTGCCAGATCACGAGTTCATCGAGTGCGTTGGAAAGTACGATAACTGCATCCTCGAATCCTGCCTTGTTCAGCATCTTTGCAGACTGAATTGCAAGGTATGCCAGATCTCCTGAATCGAGACGAACACCAACCGGTTCGTGTCCCTTCTTGCGAAGTCCTTCAAAAACTTTTATGGCATTCGGCAATCCGCTTTCCAATGTATTGATCGTATCCACGAGCAATAGGCAATCGTCCGGATACACATCTGCATAAGCACGAAATGCGTCGAGTTCGGTATATCCCAGAGCCATGAAAGCTTGCACCATGCAATGGGCGTGGGTTCCCCTTGGGGCATTTCCCAGCGCATAGGAGATTCCTGCATTCGATGAAAAGTCTGCACCACCAATAAGTGCTGCCCGTGTACCCGCAAGTGTGCCGAGTCCTTGAGCTCTTCTCAAGCCAAATTCGAGGAGCGGTCTTCCTTTACCGGCTACGTGAATTCGTGCAGCTTTTGTGGCGACCAAGGTCTGGTAATTCAAGAAGTTCAAAAGAGGTGATTCCAGAATTTGTGCTATTGCAAAAGGACCCTGCACTGTCGTGAGCGGCACATTCGGATGAACGACCCTTCCTTCTGGAATTGCTCGAAGCGTAATGTTATCAAAGTTGCCATATTCAAGAAGATATTGCAAGAAGTCCTCTTCGAACAACAACTTCCCGCTTTTCCGTGCCTTATGATTTCTCAGGTACCCAACATCCTTATCACGAAATCGGGCATCTTTCATCCAATCAAGTAGCCATTCCAAACCTGCATTCACACAAAATCCTGCTTCATGCTTTCCGTAACTGGGATTTGCGCGATAAAAATGATCGAATTGAACCCGCTTGTTATGAAGTCCATGGCGGAAGTACATCTGTGCCATAGTGATCTGGTACATGTCTGTGAACAGGATGCCTTCTGCGATGCGGCGTTGTGCTCTATTCATGTATAACTCCTCATGCGTGAATACTTTATATAAGAAAATAACAAAATTATCTGTCAAATATTATGAGTGTTCTAATCCGGCTTTCGTGTATATTGAGTTGTTAAAGAAAATGAAGACTCGAAATAGTCATATAATCGAGTCTTCACTTATTACGGTTTATTAAATTGCTAATTCTAGCGTAATATGATTAATTTTTTTATACTTGAATCAATATTGTTTGACTGTATCCTATAGAAATAAACTCCATTTGCTGCTGGATTTCCTTTTTCATCATTTAAATCCCAGGATGTCGTATAGGATGAGCCACTCTTCGTCAATAATATATCTTCCGGTTCAATCTTTATTGAACGAACAAGTTGTCCCTTGATATTATAAATCTTTATTTCAGGTGCTACTGCGTTTTGTATGTTCATGAAATCAACAGAAAAAGTGTGATGTTTTGAGGAAAGGGTAACAGGATTGGGATAGCTAAAAGCGCTTATGTACGGATGATCCTGTACGAAATGTGGATCATCGATTGAGAATAATGAATCCAGATCGGCATAAACTAAATCCATGAAAGTTTTAGCATCATCCATTTCCATGTAATATAGAGGAAATCCAAGGGTATAGAATGCGCCGGTTTCTCCTGGCTCTTTTATATATTTAGTTCCTACAGGAGCATCTGCAAACTGCTGATGAATGCCCATTGTATCAGTTATACACGTGAAAATTGTTTCAGCTTGTTCTGCATTCAAGAAGGTTATATTACCAATTTTCCCTAATGGATTCGAGGTCATTACCCAATATTCAGGGAAATATGCTCCAGTTGGAAATTTGTAGATATGAAGATTCAAATTGAAGGGATCAATGGTATTGAAATCATTTAATCCATTTGCTCCTACAAACATTGAATTATCAACACTTGGTATACCCCACAGCCAGTTGTTATCCTCTAACAATTGAGATAGTGCAGAAAGCGTATCTGCGAGACCGCCGTATTTTTCTAAGAAATTTATACAAGCATAATTAGAATATGGAGGATCACATATGTTGGCAGTTCCAGTAAAAAGCAAACTTCCTTTTTGTTCTAAATAATAACGTAAAATATCATAATGTTCGATGAGATGTACTTTTGTTACATCCGAGTAAAAACTTTTGGGGTCATTTGCATACCACAGGATCATTTTATATGATTGGATGTCAGATGGTGCAAAATAGGGTGCTAAATCATCGTAGCGAGCTTGTTGGTTTAAATTACTGATAAAGGTATAATTAGTTTCTCTAAGATCAATCCAATCAATTGTTCCACTAAAATCAGCAACAAGTTCCTGATAGAAATTGTTAACAGAATCTTCAATAGCAAATATCATCTGATTTTGAGTATCATCAACTAAAAGTATATTATCGGATTGGCTTGCATCTACCGGCTCATGAATTGTAAAAACCAATTCTTCAGGAGTTGGATCTATTGCTCCCTGAATATCAACGGCGCGCACTTTGAAGGTGTGCTCCCCGATTGATAAATTTGTTAGTATGCATGATTGATCTTGAGTTATTGGAATTCTCATCCATTCTTCTCCGCTTAAAGAATCAATAATAACAGAACCTAATGGAGGTAAATCACTCGTTCCCCCATCAAGTTGAATGTCCATAAATTCAATATCACAAAAGTAGCGAATGTACTCATCCAGATTTTCATCATAGAAATATGTAGTACCTGCATAAATTCTTCCATGACCAACCGAATATTCGAATTCCCCTAAATAACTCCACCACACATATATTTCCATATCTTGAGACCATATCGCAGAGAACTCTTCATTGGCATCTACATATAGGGGGTTACCGAAATGTGTTTCATCATTCACAATTTCAGATGGAATCGGATGGTCATTTATAGGATAATGAATCATATATTCAAGATAATGATTTTGTCCCAATAAGTATATATGCGGTAAGATATTCAGCTTATAACTCTTTAAAAAGTCAGGAAGATAATCTGCCCATTGAGCCATAAATGGAGCAGTGTCAGGATAGAAATAATCTCGGACGAAGAAAGTTAAATGAGCGGATGTAGAATCTTCAAAACCATAGTGATTTACTGCTCGAACTTGTAATTGGGTAATTTCATAAGTACCATCCGGATATTTATCGTTCACTCTCAAGAGAGGTTTATTGTAAGGATTTCCTTCAGGATAGTCAGATTTAAGGAGTAAATTATCTGGATGTTCAAATTCTTCAGTTGAGTGCCAATTTGTACTATCAATCAAGTTACCTAAAGGACCTATTTGCAGAGTATCTGTCCCAAGGTTTTCATAATAAACCAATCGATACTTGTAATACGCGGCATCTGGATAGCCGACCAGGTTGAAGTTTATCGCCGAACCTACACGTAAACTATCGATGTCACCCTGGGATGTTGAGATATAGGTTTCCGGAGCAATTCCACCGATATTGTACCAGCCCAAATATTGAAATGAATCAATTGGATACACAAACCATTCCGAATTTTCAGTATCTGTTCCTGCTGAATTAGTCCAATCAATATTCCCTTTAAAGATAGAATCTTTTCTAACAATAGTATGATCTTTTGTTGCGGAAAGTGTTCCGGCAACATCCCTACCACCTCCTGGATCTTCATCAGGATTGCCTATCACATCAATAAGGTTCCAGGTCGTACCATTATCTGCGGTTTTTTCTAGCCCCATTGCATCATCTCCATTGAAGTGTACGACACTTGGATAGGGGAGTATTTCATCTGCAACATTCTTGAGACTATCAACTGCTTCGTCGGTTGTAATGACCCATACATCATTGGGTTCAATGACTGCATCAACAGGAAATTCGTGCCAATATTGCCATCCATCTCCATTTACAGACTGGGCTATACGATAATTATTTAATTCAATTTGCTCAATTGTTGGATTGAATATTTCCAAAGCTTTATTTTGAGCTGATCCTTCAATGTATTCAGAGAAAAAGAGATCGGGTACAAAATTGTTAAGGAAATTAATATCATAATTTGCATCATCAAATTGTTCCTAAAGAAATGATATATACTCTAATTCATCAATGGTTTCACCAAGAAAAATTGCTGAATAAATTACAACAGAGTCGCCCGGTGCTAAATTAAGACTATTTCCTGTTGGATTGGTGAATCCTTGTTGATCTCCATAATATGAATACATAAATCGTGTGTCTATAGGATCATTAATTTGAGCATTGGGATCTTCACGAAGTGAAACATATTTTGTTGGAGCAAAAGAATTTGTATTATGAGACATTAACCAATATTTTTCATTTCTATCAGCATTCGGTACATTATGGGAAGGTCCATCTCCAACTTCCCAAGTCCAGCAGGCATAATTAGCGTTGTCCAAAATAGGAAATACTTTTGCTGCAACGTACCCATTGGATAAACCTTCATCATGGTCTTGATCGAAGGTATAGGCAAACTCATTACCCTCACCAAGAATGTAGCTACTTACATCATCGCCAGCTCGTTCAAATGCACTCCATGTTTGAGGTCCTACATCGCAGTCTATGTAGTAACTCAGCGCATAATCAAAAAG
>JAGHCS010000068.1 GCA_021160355.1 Candidatus Cloacimonadota bacterium | reverse complement strand
GGTAATATAGTTGTATCATTCCCTGCTGCATTTGTAAGTTGATCTTAAAATGGATGCCATCATTTAGAAGCGTGTGCATATAATGAGTAATATAATTATCAGATAATTTTGGAAGTTTGCTATACACTTTAGTAATTGCTTTCTGCAAAGTGTCATAATGAAGTGTTTCTGCATATACATAACATATCGGTAGAATGATATTTGAGAAAATATCCCTGCATCGTGATGAGCCGAGTGAAGGATGATCCGCTTTATTTAATATGCTCAAAAACTCTTTTTCGATTTTCCGTGCATCAATCTTCTGGGTATCTCCATAACTAAAAAGTGCAACGATCGAATTGATGAGATTTCCTTGTTCGAGAGCGTCATAAAGAAAAGGTGCAATTTGCCAAAGTCTGTTCACAGGATGGTTTTGTGGACGGCAACGAAAGAAATTCCATTCGTTCTTGTGTAATGTTTGATAAGATTTTCCATGAAATCGGGAATGAATTTTGTCAAATCGCTTCAAGAGCTTTTCATCAATGAAAGCGAAATTATAATCATGAAGATCAAGTCCGCCTGTGAAAAGTAGGATGCAAAATATGTCTTTGAAATCTTTATATTCGTTCGGGAAAGTTTTCAGTTTTTGAAACGGAAGCAGCTTTGCCAGCTTAAAAAAGGGAATTTTATTCTTACCATAACCAAGAGCTTCGATTATTCCTTCATAGAGAATATGATTAAAATCCGAGTTGTATAATTCTGCAGAAAAGCGCTTACACTTCTTAAAAAAACGCTCCTTCCCCAAATTGAAAAGAATGTTCTTTAACGAATTAATATCTCGCAAATCCTTTACCAGAAGGCATTCTATAGTTTCTTGCTGAGAGGTGTCGAATGGTTTTTGTCCATAGCGGTTCCATAGTTTGTCTATCTGCTGATCGAGATTGGTCTGGAGTTCGAGTATCGGGATTTTGTTACCATTTTCAGATATTGTAAATTCAGCATTCTGATCATTTGAAAAAACCACATGAAGGATCACATTATTATAATTTTTATCTTCATGATGATTGTGAGCTTTCCAATCATACTCGTGCTTGTGTATCTCGACATCTCCCTGTAGCTTTTTCCCGTCAAAAAGAATGATACTATTCACAAAATCCGGTCCAGCATCTGTATTCCATTTACCCTGAAAGAGTATCTCAATTTTAGTTCCATCAACAGTACAGATAGTATCTTTTAGATGCTGTTCATCCCAGATATGATATAAAAAATTTTCTGCTATATATTTTTTCATCTGTCCTCTTGATCACGAATGTATATAAAAAATTAAGATTTATTTGTCAATTTTCTTATCGTGATTATATTTTTTTTCATTAAAATTTGACACAAGATTTGTAATGTACAAATTAGTCGACAATTACAGAAAAAAAATCCATCCATGGAGGCCGCATGACCAAAGCCGATTTAATTCAGGCAATTTCTCAGGAAACTGGAATAATATTAAAAGACACTAAAATTATCGTTGATGCACTCTTGGATAATATAAAGATCAGTATGATCAATGGAGAGCACATTGAACTTAGAGGATTTGGTACTTTTAAAAACAAGGTACGCAAATCGCGCATCGCACGTAATCCCAATACAAAGGATCTTGTACATCTTCCAGAGCGAGTGGTTCCCACCTTTAAGTTTTCAAAGTTCTTTATTGATGAAGTAATGGATAACAACTAATCATTTTGGAGATTCAATGCCCTGCGGGAAAAAAAGAAAAAAAGCAAAAATCAATAAGCATAAACGTAAAAAAAGACTAAAAAAGAACCGTCATAAAAAGAAATAATGATGCTTTGCTGGTTTGAATAACAAACGCATCATAAGTGGAGTACGGTATATGTACAAAATATTAGCGAAACTCAGTGCTATTGTTGCAGCTATATTAATACTTCTTGGAATAATAGATAAGATATTTTTTCCTCACAGCAATATTCTGTTACAGCATGAAAACTATTTTATAGCTGCGAATCCTTTCATTTTGTTTGGAATTTTTTTCCTTGTTGCTTCTTATATGAAGTCTCAGAAAAAAGAATAATATAATATTTTGTTATTTCACATTCACTCAAAATAAAATGGTCGGGATGGCCGGATTTGAACCGGCGACTTCTTCGTCCCGAACGAAGCGCGCTACCGGGCTGCGCTACATCCCGACTGGGAATCAAAACCTTAGTATGAGAATCATCTGTCAAGAAAAAGCAGTGCTATGCCGTTCATGCGATTGTAGAGAAAAAAGTATGTGAGCTTTTCATTGACAAATATTACCTACAGGATAGAATTTATTGTAAATAATCTAGGTTTTATGTATATATGACAGAAAAAATTTTAAAAGAAAAAGAAAATACACTCCCGATAATTCCAACCAGAAATATTGTGATCTTTCCTCAAATGATCGTACCTCTGGTTATTGGAAGAACACATTCAATCAAAGCAACTGAAGAAGCGTATGGGAAGAACAAGATTATCTTCTGCGTTGCTCAAAAATCACCGGACACACAAAAACCCCAACAAGAAGATATGTATGATATGGGGGTGGTTTGCCAGATTTTGCAGATATTGAAAATGCCTGATGCGACCATTCGAATTCTTGTTGAAGGATTGCAGCGTGCCAAGATAGAGGAGCTCTATTTTTCTGATGATTATATGAGCGCTCGTCTGGAGCTTATTCCAAAGGAAACATTAAAAGAAACATCTGAGAATATCGCACTTCTTCAAACATTGGAACATGATTTTAAGGAGTATGGGAAGCTAAGTAGAAACTTCTCTGAAGATGTACTTATAACTTATGAAAATCTCAAATCAATGGACGATAAAGTAGATTTTATTGCTTCGAATATTGATCTCGACCTAGAGGTCAAACAGAAAATTCTCGAACTCAATTTAATGGAGAGGATCTTCGATCTGATCGAGTATATTTCCAAAGAACTTGAGATATTGAAAATTCGAAAAAAAATTGCTGGGGAAGTGAGAAGTAAACTGACAAAGAGTCAAAAAGAATATTTTCTCAATCAGGAATTGAAAGCGATCCAGAAAGAACTCGGATTTTCTGAAGAACAGAACGTAGAAGTAAGAGAAATTGAAAAAAGGTTAAGCAAGTTACAACTATCAGAGGAAGCAAAAGAGAAGGCTGATTATGAGCTGAATAAAATGCGCAGAACCAATCCGATTTCTCCTGAATACTCGGTTTCGCTCAACTATTTAAACTGGCTCACAGACCTGCCATGGAATAATCCCAAAAAGGGACGATTTGATCTTACTGAAACAGAAAAAATTCTTGATGATGATCATTACGGTTTAAAGAAGATCAAAGAGCGCATTGTCGAATATCTTGCAGTGCTCAAAATGGTCAAAAAAGTAAAAGGTCAGATATTGTGCTTTGTCGGTCCTCCCGGTGTTGGAAAAACATCGCTGGGACAATCAATTGCAAGATCATTGAACAGAAAGTTCGTGCGCCTTTCTCTTGGTGGTGTGCGTGATGAAGCAGAAATTCGAGGGCACAGAAAAACATATATCGGAGCAATGCCCGGAATAATCATTCAGGCAATGAAACGTGTGAGGACGAAAAATCCGGTTATAATGCTCGATGAAGTTGATAAAATGAGCATGGATTTTCGTGGAGATCCATCTGCTGCGTTGCTGGAAGTACTCGACCCTGAACAAAATTATGAATTCCATGATCACTATATTGAGATAGGATATGACCTCTCACAAGTGCTGTTTATCACCACAGCGAACAATCTTTTTTCGATTCCTCCTGCACTTCAAGATAGAATGGAAGTTATTACTCTGCCGGGATATACCGAACTTGAGAAGTGTCGGATCGCAGAGGGGTTCCTTCTTCCAAAACAAATTGAAAAACACGGTTTCAATAATAAGATCAAAGTTGAATTTTCCGATAATGCCTTTCTAAAAATAATCAGAAATTATACACGTGAAGCAGGTGTACGTAATCTCGAAAGAAATATTTCTGCGATTCTTCGAAAAATTGTGCGCGAGTATCTTAAAGATAAAACAAAGAATTCCTATAAAGTTACAGAATCCAGTATCAGAAAGTATCTTGGTATGGAGAAATATCTATATTCTGATGTTAAGAAAGAAGATAATATTGGCGTGGCAAATGGACTCGCTTGGACTTCTGTGGGTGGTGTTCTTTTGCAGGTAGAAGCAGTAGTTTTGGAAGGAAAAGGCAACCTTTCTCTCACCGGGAAACTTGGAGATGTTATGAAAGAATCAGCCAATGCTGCGCTGAGTTATGCTAGGGCTCATTATGCTGATTTCGGAATAAAAAAGGACTTTTATAAAACAAAAGATATTCACATACATGTTCCAGAAGGTGCGATTCCGAAGGATGGTCCTTCGGCAGGAATCACAATCGCAACAGCAATTATATCAGCGCTTTCCTCAAGAAAGGTTCGTGTGGATTATGCCATGACGGGAGAGATCACTCTTATGGGGAATGTACTACCCATCGGAGGTTTGGAAGAAAAGCTTGTTGCTGCACAGCGTGCGAAGATAAAAAATATAATTATTCCAAAAAAGAATTTCCGAGAATTGACTGAAGTTAAAAAACAGATCAAAAAAGGATTAAATATTATTTCCGTTGAAACAATGGATGAGGTGCTTGATCATGCATTGTATAAGGATACAGGAGCGGCATAGATGGATTTAGAAATAGTATCGAGAACAAAGATCGAAGGAAATTCTGAAGAACTCGTCTTGAAAACCGAGAAAAACAATTTGCAGCTTCTCGGTTATATCCTTGAAACGGTTGAAGGGATGTGTCATTTCACTACTGTGGATAAAGAAGAAACATTACTTAAAGTCGTTTATACTCTTGATTTCAAAGAAGATGTTGACCAGATTTTACAATTGCTCAAGGAAAATAGGAAATAGTAAACATTCTCAAATTAGATGGATCTAAATAATAAAATTGAACAATTAAAAGCCGGAAATGTAAGAGCTGCAGCACAACTTATTACGCAAATAGAAAATCAAAATCAAGTTCAGGAAGTTGTCTCAGCTATCTATCCTTTTAAAAAAGAAAGCTACATCGTTGGCATCACAGGTGCTCCCGGAGTTGGGAAAAGTACTATTACAGACAAGTTGATTGAACAGTTAAGAAATGATAATAAAAAAGTAGGAGTTGTCGCCATTGATCCAACGAGTCCTTTTTCCGGAGGAGCAATATTGGGCGACAGAATTCGTCTTCAAAAACACGCAACTGATAAGGAAGTTTTTATCAGAAGTATGGGTTCGCGCGGACATCTCGGCGGGCTTGCTCCTGCAACAAATAATGTTATTACGATACTCTCTGTGCTCGGCTGTGACTACATAATCATTGAAACCGTGGGTGTAGGACAATCCGAGGTCGAGATAGTAAAATATGCTGATACAGTCCTCCTTGTGCTTACACCGGGTTCCGGGGATAGCGTGCAGGTAATGAAAGCCGGAATCATGGAAATTGGCGACATATTTGTGATTAATAAATGTGACAGGCAAGGAAGTGAAAAAATTGAATCTGAGCTTAAAATGCTTCAGCAAATAAGTGATAATCAAGCTGTTGAAAGACCGGTGGTGAAAATCATTGCCCCTAAAAAGATCGGGATACCGGAATTGTATCAAACTATCCTTGACCATCAAAAATTGCAGCAGGAAAATAATGTGCTCAACATCAGGCGTCGGGCTCGTATCAAAAATGAGATCATCAGCAATTTACAGCAATCTATACTGTCTCATATAAAAGAAAATGTTGTATCCGATCAGGAAATTGAAGATCTGATTGATGATGTATTTGACAATAAATCCGATCCTTTGACAATATCACTTTCCCTGATTGAAAGATCTCAAAATAATTCAGAAACGGAGTGAACATGAAGCTTTGCGTGTTCGAAGATAATTCATGGGACGCATTCCTGCCCCTTGCATATACGAGAGCTTATTTTGATTTGAAGTGTGGAATTCTTAAGCTCAGGCATAAGATCACACGCTTTTATCCTGATGCTGAGAAATACTTACTTCTTCGCGAAGAACTAAAAAAACTGTATTCTGCTAGATATAAAAAATATAAAATAAACCAATTTGATGAGGGAGAGTATCTTTTCATAAACGGCAGGTTGCTTTTCGATGAGATGATGAAGGCAGAAGTTGATTCTCTAGAAGTGGGAACAGGTCTATTCAATAATGAAGTGTGTATTGCAGCAAAAGTTCAAATTGCACAAGAAAAAGTTATTTCAACAGAACAGTTGGACGAAATTCTTTCAAAAATAGAGAAAATCGATACAAAAGTTCAACCCATCCAATATATTGGGGAATTAGTTGCAAAGAACGAAAGTCAAATTGCTCTTGATTATAATTTCCTGACTAAAAACAAAATAAATAATCATATGCAGGATGGAACGTTCCATATGATGAAATCATCTGAAATTTTCTTTAGAGAAAATGTAACAGTTGAACCGGGAGTTGTGCTCGATGCAACCAATGGGCCCATTATGATCGATGATAACGTGCAAATAATGGCAAATGCAGTGATCAAAGGTCCCGTATATGTGGGTAAGGGGAGCACAATAAAAATCGGAGCGAAAATTTACGAGGGCACTTCGATCGGAAAAGTATGCAAGGTGGGCGGTGAAATCGAAGGAACAATATTTCAAGCATTCTCAAATAAGCAGCATGAAGGATTTCTCGGTCATTCCTATGTTGGCGAGTGGGTGAATATTGGTGCAGATGCGAATAACAGCGACTTGAAAAATAATTATAATCATGTGAAGGCTTTTTATTATCCCCAAAGAAATTTCAAAGACACTGGTTCACAATTTTTCGGAGCCATATTTGCAGATCATATAAAAACAGGTATAAATACAACTTTCAATACAGGTATCGTGGTTGGAGTGGGTTGCAATCTGTACACCTCTTTGCTTTTCAGCGGATTTATTCCTTCCTTCAGTATTGGAAGTGCGAATAGAATGGGAGAGTATCATCTGAAGAAGATGATACAAACTGCGGAAAATGTAAAATCAAGAAGAGGACTTGAACTCACTGATGATGAAAAAACAATTTTGGAGAACTGTTACAAAAAATCAGCACCTCTCAGAAAAATATTTTAAAAGGTTTTATACATAATGAACGGATTAGTAGAAGTTAAATTCAAACAGGACGAAAAACGGTATTACGAAAATGCCCATGATATAGAACTCAGAAAAGGTCTATACGTAATTGTAGAAGCAGAAAAAGGTGCAGATATGGGTTATGTGGGTAATTATCCACTTGAAAAAGAGAAACTCAATCTTCCCGAATTCTATGAAATAAGAAAAATCATCCGTGTTGCAAGCGAGGATGATGTCGAAAAGATGAACCGCATTCATGAAAAAGAAGAGGATGCCAAGAATAAATTCCTTGATGCACTCAAAGATCAGCCATTTGAAATGGATCTGGTGGATGTTGAATACCAGTATGACGGCAATAAACTGACCTTTTATTTTATGGCAGAAACACGCGTTGATTTCCGTGATTTTCTCAAAGTTCTTGCCCGGATATTTCGAACCCGTATTGAACTCCGCCAGATCAACGAGCGCCAGGAAATTAAAAGACTCGGAGGAGTGGGACCATGTGGCAGAGAGTTATGCTGTAAAAATCTCGATCTTAATTTTGACCGTGTCACAATCCAGATGGCTAAAGATCAAAATGTGAGTGTGACTTCTTCAAAGATGTGTGGACTGTGTGGTAAACTCCTGTGCTGTCTTGCGTACGAAGAAGAATTTTACAGGGAAGAAGCAGAAAAATATCCGGAGATAGGTAAAGAGATATTCTATAATGATAAAAAAATGTTTGTTGCAAAAAATAATTATCTTACCTATAGAATAGAACTTAGAGATGAGAATGGAGTGTTGACAACTATTAGTTTTGATGATTATCTTGAGCAAAAAATTAAAAAGAAAAGAGCTAAATTTTCAGGAAAAAAGAACAAGAGAGCAAAAGATGAACAACATTAAATCAATCGCATTGGAGCTCTGGCCTCTGGATGAAAAATTGAACTCCAGTTGTAACGGAGCTCACCAGGTTTGCTTGCAATGCGCAGTGTGCGGATATAAAAATAAAAGTTATTCTCTGGTAGATGAATTGCCCACACAACAAGGGCTTGCCAAGTATATCGATCATACAAATCTCAAGCCAGACGCAACAAATGTAGAGATTATCAGACTGTGCCAGGAAGCACGGACTTATGATTTTGCATCTGTGTGTGTAAATCCCTACAATGTTAAACTTGCAAAGAGAGAGATGGACAGGCGTACAGTTTGTTCTGTGATTGGATTTCCACTCGGAGCAAATCTTGCTCATACGAAATTAGAAGAAACCAAGCTCGCTCTCAAGCAGGGTGCAACCGAATGTGATATGGTGCTGAACATTGCAGAACTCAAAGAACAGGGTTACAATTATATACTCACCGAAATCGAAAAGATCGCAGAACTCTGCCATGAAAACGGAGCGAAACTGAAGGTCATCCTTGAAACATGTCTGCTTAATGAAAGGGATAAGATCGTCGCCTGTCTGATCGCAAAAAAAGCCGGTGCCGACTTTGTGAAAACCTCAACCGGTTTCTCAAAATCAGGAGCAACAGTCGAAGATATTATGCTGATGCGGACCGTGGTTGGAGATTATATGGGAGTGAAAGCATCAGGTGGAATTCGTGATACTGACAAAGCACTCCAAATGATCGCAGCCGGAGCAAATCGTATCGGAGCAAGCGCAAGTCTTGCAATTATCGGAGCGTAATTGAGAGTCATACTTGCTGGGTACAACGTTGATATTTCCCAGCTTCCTTCTACAAAAACTCAATATACACCTGAGACTATTTCCGCTGCCTATGCACGTATAAGCCGTTCAAAAAAATCTGTCGATGAACTTCGGAAAGATGCAGTACTCGATGTAGAAAAAGCAAGAAGATCTAATAAAACCATTGTCTTTGAAATGGGGCACAGCTCTGTTGCCGAGCATGCGGTATTTAACTTTGATATAATCGGCATTTCCCGCTATCTTACTGAATTTGTACAACGCACCCGATTGGCTTCATTTACGGAAAAATCTCAGCGATACGTCACTATTGATGGAGACTATGTTATTCCTGAAGAAATTCAAAATGATACTGTTATATTAAAACAATTTCAAAATACTATCCAGTTGCAAAATGAAACCTATATTTCTCTTTTTGAAAAACTGAAAACATATTTCCAGCAGACTACATCACTTTCCATAAGAGATATTGAAGGCCGGGCAAAAGAGGATGCACGGTATGTGCTTTCTATGTCAACTCAAACCCAGATGGGTATGACACTGAATGCACGAAGTATGGAACATCTTCTCAAACGCTTATATGCACTTCCTCTAATCGAAGCAAAAAAACTTGCAGACAGTTTGTATGAACTTGTCAGGAATGTTGCTCCTTCTCTCATTCGTTATATCGAACCATCCAAATATGACACTCAAAAATATAAAACAGATGACTTTACAGAATCCATAAAACAAGTAGAGAAATGCACTCTTTTATCCTTTCCTGAATATGCAGATGAGAAAATTATTGCCGGTTTAATTTTCCGGTCTAAAGGAAGAGATTATCAGACTGTTTTGGATGAAGTGAAGCGAATGACTGTGCAGGTGAAAGAAGAAATTCTGCATCTGCATCTGAATGACATTACCTGCCATGACTCATTACCCCGTGAATTTGAATTAGTTGATCTTGTTTTTCAGGTGAATATTAGTTCTTCGTGCTTTGCACAGCTCAAAAGGCATAGAATTGCAACGATAATCTCAACTGATTATGATCCGAAATTTGGACACACTATTCCAAAAAGTATTGAGAAGATTGCACAGAAAGATGCTTTCAGAAATGTAATGAAAAAATCAGAAAAAATGTATGAAACTCTTTGGGAAAAATATCCCGAAGTGAAGAACTATATTCTGACAAATGCCCACCACAAAGTTGTTTTATTCAAATGCAATATGAGGGAGCTCTGTCATTTCGCCAGATTGCGACAGGATGCTCATGCCCAGTGGGATATTCGCGAACTTGCCCAAAACATTATAGAAAAAGCACAAGAAGCAGCGCCACTCGCTTCAGTTTTGATCTGTGGAAAAGACACATTTCCCAAAAATTTATACGTAAGAAATAGCACACAGATTCACGCGGATTAAGCTGATCAACACAGATAACTACAAATAATTTAACGTAAGATTCCGATCTTGCGAGGTGTATGTCGATTTATCGAACAAAGACTGATCTTGATCTCGTTCCCAAATTGTACTTGGGGACGCACTAATTGAAACTTCTATCGAATTTTTAGTTCGAAAGTTCAACTTACGAACCAGCAAACGGTATTTATAATTTCTTTTCAGGAAAAATTTGACAAAAAAAATAATTAAAGTAGGAAAGGCATAAGGTGTTCATAATGAATAAAAGGCAAAGGAAAAGAATAACTAATACTTACATTCTTATGTGTAAAAATAAAATCACTCTATGATACTCTCTCTATGGTATTCCCGATTAGAGAGGTTTCCCATCTGAAAATTGGATTGGAATAATTATGAAAAATTAGAATGGGATGTTGATGCTGAGGGAATATATAAGATGATATATCC
>JAGHCS010000121.1 GCA_021160355.1 Candidatus Cloacimonadota bacterium | reverse complement strand
TGGGAGAGGTGAGAAGGATATGCTGCTCATTTCATTCCCCTTATGAAGAGACACAATCTTTTTTGTAATAATATGACTGAGTACCGCACCGACAAATACATCAGAAACCCAGTGCTTGTTCTTATATACACGTGAGAATGCAGTACAGGTGGCGAGTGTGTAAGACACAATGCCGACAAGTGGTTTGTCTGAAAACTCCTCTGCCAAAACTGTTGCCCAGCTAAAAGCAACAGCAGCATGTCCGGAAGGAAGGGCAATATTATGAGAGGAAAATGATGGTCCATCCCAGATATTCGGAGAGTCTGAAGCTGAAGGTCGATGACGGTGTGTAAGAAATTTTATCGCATTTACTGCAACGCCGGTAACAGCAAAACTCTCAAGCATTTCAAGAGAAATTCGCCGTGCCTTTTCATCTTTTGCCAGCACGCCATAACAGTACAGCAATGCTTCAGTTGGTAAAACAAAATATCCATCTCCGAGAATGTTCGTCACATCCGTAATTGAGTTCAGCGCATTCGATTTGTGATCCTGAACAAAATCCTGTACGTTCTCGTCACAAGTTAAGAGGAGGATCGTTGCACCAGTGAAAATGCCGGCTTTCAGCCAGTCATGTGCATCCCAGCGAAATGGAGAAGTGTAAACATCACAAGCGTTCTGGAATCCATCAATGATGAATTCTTTATTAATATAATAGTCATGGTCTTGCGCTTGAAGCAAGCAAGGGGAGAGTGAGAGGAGTGTCGAAAGAATTATTATAACTACTATGAAATTACGCCTTGAATGGTAAAACGCGAAATAAGGATTTAGATAATTTTTGCGCCCCCAAGCTGGGGCTTGGGAACAAGAATATATTTGTTCTGAAGCCGCACCTTTTTTCATAACTATAAGATCAACATTGCGTCGCCGTAGCTGTAAAATCTGAACTTCTCAGCAATGGCTCTTTGATAAGCTTCCATGATCAGGTCATATCCCGCAAATGCTGAGACCAGCATGATGAGCGTGGAACGGGGAAGATGGAAGTTTGTAATAAGTTTATCCACGATCTGAAAATGATAACCCGGGTAGATAAAAATGTTGGTATGTTTGCTGCCGGATTCAAGATGTCTGTTCTGAGCAAAGCTCTCAAGTGTTCGCACGCTCGTGGTGCCCACCGCAACGATACGTTTACCGATTTGCACAGCTTTGTTTATTCTATTTGCTTCTTTCTCAGAAACCGAGCAATATTCAGTATGCATGGTATGATCTTCCACATGCTCGACCATTACAGGTCTGAACGTGTCGAGCCCGATACGAAGATTCACTTTGGCAGACTCGATCCCGTTTGTTTTGAGCTGTTTGAGGAGAGCAGGAGTAAAATGCAAGCCAGCGGTTGGCGCTGCAACAGAACCCTGCTTGTCTGCAAAAACAGTCTGGTACCGTTCTGCATCGAGTTCAGTTGCTTCTCTTTTGATGTATGGAGGAAGTGGAATCCTGCCAATTTCATCAATAATATTGAAAAAATCTCCATCATAAGAGAACCGAATAAGCCGCTCACCCTTGTCTCCCCATTCGATAATTTTGCCGTGTAGCAAATCTCCAAGTATCATCTCCGAACCGATCTTCAGGCGTCGTCCCGGTTTCACAAGACATTTCCACGTATGCTCATCAACCTCTTCGAGAAGCAGCACCTCGATCTTTCCCCCGGAAGGTTTCTTGCCCACAAGACGCGCAGGAATGACCTTCGTCTCATTCATAACAAGAAAATCACTCTCACTTAGATAGTTCGGTATGTTTTTAAAAATGTCTATCGAAACCAAGTTTTCTTTTCGGTTCACGATCATCAATTTGGATTCTTCCCTTTTTTCAGAAGGATATTGTGCGATCATTCCTTCAGGAAGTATGTAGTCAAAATCAGAAACAGAAAATTTTCTCATGGGCTACTTATTGGCATTCAATCCAGTATTTTCTGCATCTTTCAGAGACATAGTAAAGTTACCATATTTTATTTTTATCACGAGTTTTACCGGTATTTTGTATTCGTCATCGGTGACCCAAATATCCATCACAATTGATGATTTTTTTTGAGATTTCTCCGGTATGATAGGAGTGATTTTATAACACTCTTTCTCACCAAAAATTGTAGAGAGCTTCTCTTTTTTCTCAACAAGCAATTTTACGGGATGGTTATCTCCATCCAGACTTATATTTAAATGAAGTGTATCACCTACTACAAATTCCTGTAAGCGCACCCAGTATATGATGGTGTATGTGTCCTGCGGGTCGACAAGTGAAGTGCTTTGCTTTTTGGTTTGACCGCCCTTTTTGTAGGTCACATAATAGTAGGTGGTATCCTCAGGAAAGTAGTAATGGATGCGGTATTGCTTCCAGCTTCCTTCAGAAATGCGCTTGAGGAATTTGCGAACGACAAACTGTTCTTTATCCCAGTAAGATTCGGTTTCGTCGCGTATTTTGTATACAAGATCAAAGATAGGATTAGTTCTCGAAAATGTTTTGATACAATAACATGGATGCCCCATTATTTCTCCACCATCTTCGAGAGTCATGGTAAAAGTTCCTGCGGTTACAATTCCAAATGATGTATTGTAGGTGAGTTTCTCGCTGATCTTAAAAGGGAAGGTTTTTTGTGCGTGAAGTGCGCCTGTGACAAGCAGTAACAAAATAAAAATTGTTGTGTATAGCTTTTTGATTTTCAAAATATTTTTCCTCATTTTTGATGGGTATCTGCAAACCAGTGTGTGATGTGATCCGTGATCTCGAATGGATTTGAGATCCTATTCGGATGCAAGGGCATGACATTTATAAAGTAGCGGCCATAATTTTTTGAAAAAATTCTTGAATCAAGAATGACCACAACTCCTTTGTCTGTTTTGTTCCGGATGAGTCTGCCAAATCCCTGTTTGAAATGAAGAAGTGACATGGGAAGTGTGTAATGGAGGAATGAATTTTTGCCTTCGGCAGTGAGTTTATCAAGGTATGCTTCCACGAGTGGTTCTGTGGGAACAAGGAATGGTAGCCTGAACAGCACAAGAATTTCAAGGGATTTTCCCTGCACATCGACCCCTTCCCAGAAACTCTTCGTGCCAAGCAGTACAGAATTTTCATCATTTCTGAAAATATTCAGGATCGTGGTCCGTGACCCGCTTTTACCCTGGGCAAGGAGTGTTAGTTCATTTTTTATTGCTGAAGTTGAGAGTTCAGAGTAGGCAGCATCAAGGTCCTTGTAGGAAGTAAAAAGAACGAGCGTGCCCCGTTTATGTGCGCTGAGAATTTCTTCGACAAGAGAGAGTGCCTGCGGTGAGAAGAACGGATCTTTGGGGTTGGGCAGAAAATCGGGAATGAGTACTTTCATCTGGTTCGGGTAATCAAACGGTGAAGAGGCGATATATTCCATAAGACGGGTTTGCTCGACATCCTCGAGTCCGGTGAGATGCTTATAGAATTTGAATTCCTGTCTGATCGCAAGCGTGGCAGAGGTGAGTACTGCAGTTTCGAGTCTATCCCAGAAATATTTAAATAGCGGCTCGTTCACTTCGATAGGTGCGCACACAATCGCAGATCGAGGCATCATATCCGGTCTGATCTCATGATCAGACGTTTCCAGCCAGAAAGCATAGTTTTCAAAATCCGGATTGAACACATGCTCAAAGCAGACTATAAGTTCTACAATTTGGTTGATGCTGCCCTCAAGATCGGACATATTTTCATCATATTTTGGAAAGGTCTGAGGATTCACATCCAGAAGTGCAGAATGAAGCTGTGCAAGTTTTTTATTGAGTTCGGAAAGCTCACTGTTGATATCTTCAAGTGGAACTTTAACAGGCCTGAACACGTCGAGATCCTTGAAGCGTAGTTTCCTGTAACTTCCTCTTTTAAGTACTATCTGCGATAAGTATTGGAAAAAATCTTTGCCCTTTTCTTCTATCGTTTCGATAGGTTCTTCGCACTCATCGAGAATGCTTTTATAAATCTTCTTTTTCTCATCCGGCAATGTGCTTTTAGTGATGCCGATGCGAAGATTGTTGATAATCCCGTATTGGAAATCTCCTTTTGTGAGAAGCTTCCGTGTGATATTAAGAAGTTCCGGCATAGTGATGGAAAAGCCGAAATGGACCGCGGCAGCATTTGGGAGGTTATGCGCTTCATCGATCACAAGATTGGAATAGTTACCAAGCACGGAAAATTCATTTGCAGCATCAGCAAGAAGGAGTGCGTGATTGATTATCACAAGGTTTGCTTTCTCCGCCTGCTTGCGGATATTCATAACAAAGCACTGCTCATGATAGGGACATTTTCTTCCATGGCAGGATGTTCCATCGGATGCAACTTTTGACCACAATCCGCTCACATATGGTTTGAAGGATTGATTTTCTTCAACATCACCAGTCTTGGTCTTCTCTGCCCACACAATGAGATTGAGCAGGAATTTCATTTCATATTGTGTGAGAAACCCATTGATGTCGGAGAGCACATTAAACCATTTTCTCATGCAGAGGTAGTTTGATCTTCCTTTTAGTAAAGCTGCAGTGAATGTCAGATCTGTTGTTTCCTGAATTGTCGGGATATCCTTGAAAAAGAGCTGCTCTTGAAGATTTTTTGTATTGGTAGAGATGATAATTCTCTGATTTGATACTTTTGAATAATAAATGGAGGGAATGAGATATGCGAGAGATTTTCCGACTCCTGTCCCTGCTTCTATAAGAAGGAAATTTCCTTCCTGGTACGCTTCCGTGACCCAGGAAACCATATCGATCTGCCCTTCGCGATATTCGTATTGTCCGAATTTTTCAGCAAGTGAACCGCCCCCTTCAAAAAGCTGCACGATCTCATTTTCATCCATAACTGCACCCGGAGGTTTGTTACCCACCATATTTGAGATATAATTTGGTCTGGTAAAGAAAGGGATTGCGGGAGTGCTTTGCTTCTGTCTTTGCAGATACATTTTTGTCAGGTAGCCAAGTATCTTATTCAGGTATTCGATCATTCCATTCTGCTGAAAGGCAAACGAAGCGATTTCCTCGATCTGCTTTACCAGCTTCAAGTCTATATGATCTATTATGAAATCGGTTATCGAATTAAAAATTTCACCTGTTGCCTGCGCATCATGCTGTGCTCTGTGGGCGTGTGGATTGATAACATCAAAATATTCTGCAACAGTTCCAAGTGAGTGGGATTTCAGATGTGGAAGAAAAATTCTCGAAAGATCAACAGTATCATAATATTTATTTTTGATGGGAGTAAGCTTGCACTTACCAAGTGATTCGTTGAGGAATCCGAGATCGAATCCTGCGTTATGAAAACATAGCGGAGTTATGCCAATGAATTCGAGGAAATCCTGCAAAACCATTTTGAGCGAAGGGGCATTCACAAGATCATTATCTGTGATATGCGTGAGCACTTTTATTGCTTCAGGAAGAGGTCTGCTGATATGGATAAAAGACTGAAAGGAATCGACCTGCTTGCCATCCTTAAAATGGACCGCGCCGATCTCGATCAAATCCTCTTTTGTAGAATCCAGACCAGTGGTTTCCGTATCCACTGCAATGAACTCAAACGTCGGATATCCTTTGTCTTTTTTTGCCATATTTTCACACATCTCGTGTGTGTAGAGAACCGAATATGGCGTGATTACGTCAAGCTAATTGTGATTATGTTCAATTGGAAAAGTTACAGTTAAAGATGAATGATTTTTTGGATTTCTTTGGTTTGTTGAGTCTGTAATTTCAAGAAATACACACCACTTTTAAGATTTTGAATATTCCAATCATAAACGTTTATACCAGAGGGAAATAGCTCTGAAAACAATATATCAATTTTCTCTCCTCTGATATTATATAATGCACAAGTAACCTGCTGCGGTTCAAGTAATGAAAAGGATATTGAAATATAATCATGAAAAGGATTGGGTGCAGCAGTCAAATTTAAAGTACTGTTTTGATGTGGATCATCTATTGAAACCACAAAATTAACTAAAAAATGTATCGGTATGTTGTACGGACCCCAGCCACCTGCATTGTATCCTCTCACTTGCCACCAGTAATCCGTATTATTGCTGAGTTCTTTCACGAGGTATGATGTATCAATAACAACAGTGTCAGCGAGGAATATAGTCATAGCAGAATCACAGGCAACTTGAAGTTGATAATGGGTTGCCTGCCACGGCTCTGCAGGATTCCATATCATCATAACACTATCAGCGAATACTGAATCCATAGGTGTAACTAATGTAATGGTATCCGGCGGTGATATTGGAGTAAAACCATAAGTATTGTTGGTAGGTATACTGTCACTTAGACCTCCAAACACAAGCCAATTGTTGCCAAATTGTTGTTTGCTTGGGGGTACTACAGGGAGTTGTGCGTGCGCTCCGTTGACTATGGTTTGTGGCATTTGTCCCCTCAGAGTCGTCTCTCCAATAGTCAAATTATATTCATATACTTCGGCGTTCTCATTGCCATCGGCGTCTTTGCCACCGAAAAAGAAAATTACAGGATCTCCTGCGGCATTTACCCCCTGACATGAATTTGCCGAACCGCTTAAAGGGGGACCGCCGCTTGTCGCTCCCCACATGCTCGCTGAAAACTGGTATAAGCTAACAATTCCCGGTATACCAAAAACTAACAGCAAATCATCGTTGCCCACCAGTTCTGTGCAGTGCTCAGTATAGGCATCGGACGCATCAGCGAATTGGGTAAAGGTGTTGTCCGTATTTAATTTCCAGAAATCTTTCATCGGATCGCCGTCGGCGTCGGTCCCTCCGAATATGAGTACGCTGCCGTCAGCCATTGTGTTGGATGTGTGTCCGTGGCGTGCTGTCGGTCTTGGTCCGCTGATCTGTACCTGCTGCCATGTGTTAGCTTCAGGGTCGTAGTTCCACATGTCGTCGAGCGCACCATTTTCACCGCAGCCGCCGTAAATGTACATCCCATCGGGTCTCGCCCATGCCTGGTGATCGCGTCGAGCCGGTGGGGGAGTGTTGTTGGGGGTTATCTCGTTCCAATCCCAACTATCTGTATTAAACGCATATAGATCATTGAATAACCCTTCCTCCCCTTCCCCGCCAAACAACAGTACATATCCGTCGCCCAGAGACACCATGCTGTGTCCCTGTCTTGCACATGGCGCTCCGGGAGGAGTCCATGAAGTCCAATCATCAGCCCAAGCACTGCTCAGACCCAGTATCAGCACAAAAATAAAAATTATTGATCTTTTCATGGTTAAACTCCTTTATAAAATTAGTAAAATTGTACTTTAATGTATGATATCTTTTGCCTTTTTTCCATATTATATTAACCTCGTATATAAAAAACCGAATGTGAGGTAATCACGTCAAGCTAATTGTGATTTTGTTCAATTAGAAAAGTAACAGTTAAAGATGAATAATTTTTTGGATTTCTTTGGTTTGTTGAGTCTGTAATTTCAAGAAATACACACCGGTTTTAAGATTTTGAATATTCCAATCATAAACGTTTATACCAGAAGGAAATAGTTCTGAAAACAATATATCAATTTTCTCTCCTCTGATATTATATAATGCACAAGTGACCTGCTGCGGTTCAAGTAATGAAAAGGATATTGAAATATAGTCATGAAAAGGATTGGGTGCAGCAGTCAAATTTAAAGTGCTGTTTTGATGTGGATCATCAGCCGAGACCGGCATATCGAGTTTGCACACTCCAAACCCGACCCACGAAGGCGCAAGTATTTGATCGATAACCTGTCCTGAATAATCGAATTTGTAAATATAGCCAAGTGACCCATCGAGACTTTCTGTCGACCAGAAATAGGTGCCGTCAAACCACAAACCTCTGCAGGCAGAAGAAGGTGGAGAAAAAGCGTTTGCAGTTACTTCAATAAGATTTGGCCAAAGAGCTACATTCCAGCATTTTATCTGGTTGTTGTCATTCAGCATCCAGAGATATTGTCCATCCCAGGTGCTGCCGAATACGTCTTCATCGAAAGAAGCAGTGCCATCTTTGACCCCGTTTATATCATAGCGGTTCAAATCCCACTCGGTTACATAGAAATAGGTGCCGTCAAAGGCAAGGTCATAGAAATAATATAAACTCCAGTCATCGATGATCACATCGAGTTCACCGGTTTCGAGATTAACTTTGAGTACACGTGGTGCAAATGCTTCTGCAACATAGAGTTCATTATTCACAACCGCCATATCGCAGAAATGATAATTATCATACTGGATATAATTCTGCACTGTCCCATTTGTGGAAAGAGTGTATATTCGTGAATTGAAATATCGGTTTGCCGTGAATATCATGACCTCGTCTGAAAAGAGCGGAGATATGACCAATACAAATAACAAGAGGGATGTGAGCTTTTTCATCCTATTACAAAAAGGATTGTTATGTTGCAGAGAGTCGTTCTTTGATCTCGTGGAAATCCTTTGCGTAAAAATCAACATATTCGAGAATGCGTTCTTTGTCTTTCAGTGAATAGTCATCCTCTATCGCAAAGGCAGTCATGCCGGCATTTTTTGCTGCTTTCACGCCTGCAATTACATCTTCGATCACAAGGCACTCGTGCGGAAGAACACCAAGTTTTTCTGCTACTCTTAAAAAGATGTCAGGTAATGGTTTTCCGCGGAGATTTTCCTGCCCGTCAACAACTGCATCGACATAGTGCCACACGTAATTTGCAGAAAGTACTACTTTCGTGAGACGATGTATATTGCTCGTACCCACACCGATCTTTATGCCGTTCTTGTGAAGGAAGGTCAGGAATTCTTTTGCACCTGCTTTGAGTGGAATATCGTTCTTATAGTGCCATGCGACCATTTCCGTCCACTCGTTCATTATATCTTCCGCACTGTCGGGCAAATTGAATTTTCGTTTGAAGTGCTCTGCTACCTCGACATAGCTGTTTCCTACCTGGATGTCATCAAAAAGATTAACGGGCACAGAAATATTACGCTTCGCAAGAAAGTCATGATCAACTTGCGTCCATATACCCATAGAATCGATAAGTGTGCCATCTAGGTCAAAGATAACTGCTTTGAATTTCACTAAATTTATTACATCCCGATCAGTTTTTCGCGCACTTTTGCACTGACCATATCCATCACCCAAACCACAAATGCAATGAGCCATATCAGCAAGCCGACATTGTGCCAGCGGAGGAGTTGCTGCTGCTGTAGAAGCAGGAGACCGATACCACCGCCACCAACAAAACCGACGATCGTTGCCATGCGTACATTGATGTCCCAGCGGTATATCGTGAACGCAAGAAATGGAGAGACTATCTGTGGTATCACTGCATAAATCCATGTCTGAAGTGTGCTTGCACCTGTCGCCTTGATCGCTTCAACGGGACCAGTATCAATATTCTCGATCTGCTCGGAGTAGAGTTTTGTAAGAGCTGCAATGGAGTGTATCATAAGCGCTAGCATACCGGCAAAAGGGCCGATGCCCACCCACACACTAAAAATGATCGCCCAGACAATTGCTTCGATCGAGC